>CAYPOI010000011.1:0-49734 GCA_964412365.1 uncultured Chitinophagales bacterium
CGTTGCCTTGGGCATCACTTGATTCCAACACCCATCGTGTATCGATCGTGAAATCACCGCGCATGGTTTTGTCCAATGCGTCTTGAAGCTGGCCTTGTGGTGTGTTGGCCAGAAACCCGAGCCGACCCGAGTTGATGCCAAGTATCGGAATCCGAGTTCCGATCACATATCGAGCTGTTCTTAACATGGTTCCGTCACCGCCGATCGCCACCACCACATCCGAGCCGTCAATGGCTTCTTTTTCGGTACCTGCAATCCGGATGTGATCGGGTAGGGGATGTCCGACGAACTCGGCCAGGGATGCCGCAATGCGTACATCCCCATCATGCTTGCGCATCCATTCGATCACGGCATTCAATGTGTCTTGAACACCGTATTTGCCAGGCATCGCAATGATGGAAACAGTCTTCATCGGCTTATTTCGACACCTCGCAGATCCAACCACCAACTGTAGGGGGATGCATCGGATCCGCTGACATTGGGATGGATCATCCGATATCCGTGGATGTCGAATCGAACCACATCTCGATAATCTGGGCTCATCGGCTCGGTGGAGAAGCGGGTGGCGTGGGATGTGTACAAGGTCACTTCCCGACTGATCGCTTCACCCGATAACAAGCCGACATCCGCCATCCGTCGAAGCTGCACATACAGCAGGCGCGAGACCAAGTCTTCATGGATGTGCGGCGTCAATTTGTAGGAGATAGGGCGGTTCGGAATCTCGTCGGCATCCACATCGGCGAATGAGATCCGCTCATAGCCCGAACGACGCAAATTCGCATCCAAACTATCGGTGAATACGGCGCGGATGAGTGCGACCGCATCCTTCATGCTCACACCGTTCGCATTTGACGGGTTAAGGGATACCGCAACCTGGTCGCGGTTCGGAAAGGAGATGATGGTGAATTGATTGGGTTGGATGTCGGGAATGCCTTGGGCGATGATCGGGCCGACTTCCGCGATCATGTCCACATCCTTCAGCACCAATGCGCGGTAGGTTCGGGCCTCGTTCGTTTTGTGGATGAAATCCACACGTCGAATCTTGAAGGAGGCGGTATCCGGATGACCCATGTTCAGCACGAACGTCGTCAGTGAATCACCATATTGCGCTTGCAACCGATATACGCCTGTTCCGACCGGGCGCATGCTCATCACACCAACGGATTCGGAAGGATAAATCACCGCATAGGGTGATGCGAGCAGATGAAGGAAATTCGGATTCGGTTGATTCAGGACGAACCGCACCGTTCTGGAATCGACGCGTTCAATTCCGGGGATGGATGTCGTTTGTCTCAAATCCGGCAGATACAAATCCCTCTGTTCCCGATTGTGAAGGTCGAATCCGAGGATGACGGGAGCGAACAGTTCAGCCGCGTTTTCGGGCACATCCCGGCTCGTCATGCGTGAGAAGGTTTGGATCACGTCGTTGGATGTCACCTGCCGACCCAATCCGCTGGAAAATGATGGATCGTTGTGAAAAAACGCATTTTGCCGTAGTCGGAAGGTGTAAACGAGCGAATCGGCACTGATTTCGACACCTTGAGCCAGGTCAGGGACCGGTTCGCCTTGGCTGTTCAGACGGAACAAGCCTTCATAAGCGAGCTGGATCTTGCGGAAATCGGAATTGTTCCTGGCCAACAACGGATCGAACGTTTCGAACGGCAGCAATTCGGCGATGCGAAGCACCGAGGCGGCCACAACAGGCTGGGAATCGGTTTCTGAAGGCTCGGATGTTGGCGTGGCAACAATCACGGGAGACCGCACAATGATGGTTTCGGTGCGACTGCACGCCGCCGCAATCAGAAGAATCCCCATCCATATGGCGGAACGAATCATCATTTTTTGAGTCCTTTGAGGCCGGTAGCGGCTTTTTGACTGAGCAAGTTGGTGGAATAGCTTCGAACCCGTCCGTTGCGCAAGCGATGTTGCTCCAACGCGAGCTCGATCAAGCGTTCCATCAGATGGGTGAAGCTGATCTGAGAGTGGGTCCATAAGTAGAACGAGAACGATCCGGGTTGAGTGTTGATCTCATTGAAAAACACATCACCGGTCGAATCGTTCATCAGAAAATCCAAACGAGCCACACCCGAACATCCAAACGACTGGAAAATGGCTACAGAGAGAGTTTGGATGCGGTCTGATACGGCTTGATCGATGGGCGCCGGAATGAGTCTCTCGGCCGATGCCATTCCTTTGGAGGCGTCACCGCTTTGATACTTGTCTTGAAAGCTGAGCAGCTCTCCGGTTCCTTTCGGCTGCTCGCACACACTTGCGATGGCAGTATCCGGAGAACCAAGTACGGAACAGTTGATTTCCCTGAGCGGGGTGACGCCCATTTCCACCAAAATCGACACATCATATCGGAATGCGTCTTCGACGGCGGTGATGAGGCTGGCACGGTCTGTCGCCCGACCCACCCCGATGCTCGATCCCAAATGCACCGGCTTCACGAACAGGGGATATCCCAAGGCTTCGGCTTGTTCGACCCAATGACGCTGGTCCGCCGCCCATTGTGGCTCGCGAAAGGAGACATCCGGCACAACCGGGAATCCGTAGGCTCGGCAAACGGCCTTGGCGATGCGCTTGTCCATCCCGATCGCCGATCCCGTGACCCCCGAGCTAGTGAATGGAATATTGAACACATCGCAAACCCCTTGAAATGCGCCGTTTTCCCCATCCGACCCATGAAACGCAGGCACCACGACATCCACCTGCCATGTTTGATGCGATGAAAAAAAGCCGGGTTTGGATGTCTGTTGCAAATGAGCTCTGCCGGTGGATTGAATCGCGAAGGCGCATTCGGTTCCGGATTCTTCGGCTCGCTTCACATCGGTGAAGGTTTTGAGATCGGCCAAATCAGGACCCGTGAACCAGCGCCCTGATTTCGAGACATATAATGGATTGACGGTGTGATGGGTGTCGCGCAATGCGGCAATCACCTGCATGCCGGTCAAGACAGAAACTTCGTGTTCGGGAGAGGGGCCGCCGAAGGCGACCAAGACATGGAGTGGACGCGACATAAACGGGTCAAGTACCGGGTTTGGAGATGATGGCGAGTGTGCATCGACTCACACACACCAATTTTCGATCGACTGTGTGGATGCGGATGTCCCACACTTGGGTTTTTCCACCTTTGTGGATCGGGGTTGCCGTGGCGGTAACGATTCCAGACCGAACCGCTCGGATGTGATTCGCATTGATTTCTAAGCCGACGGCTGTCTGGGTGCGATGATCCACATTCAGCCAAGCGCCGACAGAGGCTACGGTCTCGGCCAATGCGACGGAAGCGCCTCCGTGAAGCAATCCCATAGGTTGGCGAGTGCGATCGTCTACCGGCATGGTGGCTTCAACTTTGTCTTTGGCCAACCAGGTGAACCGGATACCCAGCGCATCGCCCATGTTCGCGGGCATTTGGGCGAAAAAAAAATCGACGGCATCACGGATTTCGTCATCAATGAACATCCCAAAAAGTAAGGATTTTTGGAATCTCCCATCTTCTGCTAAATTATCACCCAACCAGAGGTTGGAATTATGAAAAGTCGTCTATTTGACATCGTCGAATCAGGATACGCGCGCAATGCCCGCGGCATTCAAATGGTGACCAAGCGCAACGGCGTTTGGATCGAAACCACCACGGAAGAATTTAAGCGGATGGTGCACCACGCCGCGCTTGGGCTTCATGATCTCGGGATTAAAAAAGGCGAACGAGTGGCCATTCACAGTGAAAACAATGCCGAGTGGATCATCGTGGATCAGGCGTTGATGACCGTCGGCGCCGTACCGGTTCCCATTTACACCACCCTTCCAACCGATCAGATCGCCTATATCATTCGCTCGTGTGAAGCCGTAGCCTACGTGGTTTCCGGACCCGAACTCTATTCCGCATTCTCACCCGAACGAGCGCAATTTCCTTTTCTCAAGCATGTGGTGCATACGGTCAACCCGGTTGAAGACAGTTTGAGCTTGGCTTCTCTCATCGTAAGAGGTTCCGAACTTGCGGATCAACATCCTGGCATGTGGGAGTATCTGAAGTCGGAAGTGACGCCAGACGATCTTGCCACTCTCATTTATACGTCTGGCACAACCGGATACCCGAAAGGTGTGATGATCACGCACGGAAACCTGTCGTTCACCATCAATGTGGGTATCGAACGGATTCCATTCGAGCTGGTGGATCATGCCGATCGATCTGTGATGGCCTACCTGCCATTGTCACACATTTTTGAGCGCGCCATCGACTTGGTGTACATGAAGTACGGCTTCACCATCTACTACATCGAAAAAGTGGAGGATATTCCTGAAGACGTGAAATTCGTGAAGCCCTATTTCTTCGGCACGGTGCCCAGACTTTTAGAAAAGCTCCACACCGCCTTTCGTACGAAAGTGAACGACAGCACCGGCTTGAAGAACAAGCTTGGCAATTGGGCCTTGGATATGGCTGAGAATCAGGATGTGGGAGAAAAACGTGGATTCAAAAAACGAATCCAGTTTTTCATCGCCGACAAATTGGTCTACAAAAAACTGCGCGCCGCTTTGGGAGGAGAGTTGATGGGAATGGTAAGCGGCGGCGCGGCGCTGAGTCCGAGGTTGCTCAACTTTTATAATGCGATCGGATTGGTGCTTCTGCAAGGATACGGTCTGTCGGAAACCGCTCCACTTCTCACATTATGCGAAGAAGGACGTATGAAGCAAGGCTCCGTCGGCAAGACCATCCGTGGCGTCGAACTTCAAATCGCCGAAGATGGGGAAATCCTGGCTCGTGGACCCAATATCATGAAAGGATATTGGAATCAATCCGCGGAAACAGCTGAAGTCTTGAAACCGGATGGATGGTTTCATACCGGTGACATCGGTGAGATGGATGCGGAAGGATACGTGTTCATCACCGACCGTAAAAAAGATCTGTTCAAGCTCTCAACTGGAAAATACGTGGCGCCGGCTCACATCGAAACCAGTCTGATGATGTCGCCTTTGATCGATCACGTAGCCATTTTGGGGTCCAACCAAAAATTCTGCTCTGCACTGATTGTTCCGAATCAAGCGGCGTTGAAAAAAGCGCTGAAAACGAAAGGGGATCTGGATGTGGAAAAGGCGGAAGCTCTGATTCGCATCGTGGTAGACGACGTAAATGAGAAACTCCCGCCTTGGGAAAAAATCAAGAAATTCGCATTGTTGGACACGGAATTTAGCATTCAAACGGGTGAATTGACCCCATCATTGAAACTGAAACGTCGTGTGATCCATGAGAAGTTCAGCGATCGTATCGCCAGGATCTATGAGTCTGAGGCTTAAAGATTGGTTATCAGCAAGGCCGACGCGATGATCATCGTCATCAAAACGTAATAGAACCGTTTGATTTTCTTCTTGGGTTTTCCAAGACCCATCACATCTTTGTAGATGAGGTGGTCGAAACCCAATTTGTAATATTCTTCGTAAATCTTTGCGCGCATGGCACACTCCTTCGTTATATGATCGTCTAAGATACGGTAATCTTCGTCCGTTTACAACGCACTGCGTCATAAATTATTTTAGTCTAACGCTCGGATATGTCTTTTGATCCCGAGAATTGTTGACTCTTCACTAACTAATTAAAGTCTGACGACCCCATCAATCACCGTCACGGCTTGTCCGGCGATGATCAGCTCGTCCACAACCCCTTGCTTCATGCCCATATGCACGGTTACGTGTCCAGGGCGCTTCAGAGACCGGCCTTGTGCGCCATGGAATGTGTGGAAGTTCACTTTGGTATCGACCAGTCCGTTTTCTTTCAGAAAAACGGCCATCGGGCCTTGGGCTGAGCCAGTTACAGGGTCTTCATCGATTCCCAAAACCGGAGCGAAGAAGCGCATGTGCCAGTCCGATTCTTTGTCGCCGGTGTCGGTCGTGGCCACGGCGAACCCGTTCAAATCGTGCAAATAATTCAATTTGCGTAGTAGCGTCATGTTGGGTTCGAGGCTCTTCAACGAGTCGTAATCGCGGACCGGAACGTAGCAATAGCCGGCATCCGTGATTTTGGGTTTGGCATTTTTGGCCAGTTCGATCTGGGAGAGTCCCAAGGCGCCGCATAGTTCGGTGATGTCGCCTGGGTAGGGGAAGAAGCGGGGGATGGGAATGCTGAATTTGATGTAGGGTTGAAAATCGCGCCATTCCACGTCCACCGTTAGCAATCCCGATTTCGTTTCAATCAGGAAACTTTGGTCTTCATCCACTTCCAATCCGAACAATCCTTCTTCGGCCAAGGCATGGAACAGGGCAATGGTGGCATGGCCGCATAAATCCACTTCTTGTGTTGGGGTAAACCATCTCACACGTAAATCCGATTCCTCATTGGATGGAGGCAAAGCGAATACCGTTTCAGACAGGTTCATTTCGGATGCGATTTTCTGCATCTCGTCGGCGGTGAGTCCATCGGCTTCCACCACCACTCCTGCCGGATTTCCCGTGAAGGCTTTCGTGGTGAAGGCGTCTACATGCTTGATTCGGATGTTTCGTATGCTCATGGTGATTCGGATCGGATAAGTTCTATGTCAAAACGGATGGTCGCATTCGGTGGTATGCGATGTGCGTAGCCGGCTTGGCCGAAAGCCAACGTTGGCGGGATGTAAACGGTTCGGCGTTCACCGGGCATCATATCGAGCAACGTGGATTCCCAACCTGGGATTAACGTCCCTCTGCCAATGATGATTTCAAACGGTTGCCCACGGTAAACCGAACTGTCAAAGATACGGCCATCTTCCAAATATCCCGAGTAATGAAGTATGAGGCGGTCGCCAGGTAGCGGTTTTCGCCCTTTCCCTTTGCGATGGATCCCGTATCGGATTCCGTCCGATTGAGAAATCCATTCGCCCGAATCCAACTCCCAACGAGTCGGGACATCCTGCCAGTCGTGCAATTCGATATCGAAGCGAAGTGTGGCGTCGGCAGGGATGATGCCTTGGATGCCGATGGATCCATACGCGAGTTGCGGGGGCACCACCAAACGTCGTACACCCCCTTTTCTCATGCCTTGTATGCCTTCGAACCAACCTGGGATCACATTTTCGCGCGTCAGTTGGATCGTGAGGGGGACGTCCTCGGCGGCTCGGGTTTCGAACAAAGAGGAATCGGCGAGATAGCCCGAATAATGAAGTGTCACAAAAGCGAGAGAATCAACGGGGTCGCCCGAACCGACCACGAGATCTTCAATCACCAGACCATTGTCCAATGTGATGGATATGGGCTCTACGACGGGTTCTTGGGGTGTGCAGGATAAGACGGACAGAAGGACAAGAAAAACGGAACGGCGAATCATACGTCAAAGGTACCACGATGAAGCGATTCCATTACCTTGGTAAAACGCAAAACATCGTAACCGGAATACGTGGCCGGAGCTCGCATTTGAACCGCTTTAAGAAATTGGGAAACCGCAAGCTTGGCCGGTTCTTCTTTCTCGAAACTGCGCAAATCTGAAACGGGAGATTTCACCTGGTGATGTTGGATCAGTCGAACGGTTTTGGCCGAAACATCACATTCCGCTGCCATATGGGCATCCGAAACGAAGCGGGTGTGGCGATTTTCATTGTGCGCCATGCCGCAATACAGCGAAGCGGACGCACCGTTGTCGAACTTGATGAACACGTGCAACGACAGGGTTTCGCCGTCACCAAACGGAATGCGGTTCGTGTCAATTCGATGCACATTCGAGTCCATCCATTTCAGGATGAGCGACAGATCTTCCTGCCAATAGGTGGAATAGGATGCCCGGATTTCCCGATACGTGCTGAACGCATACTCGCGTTGGAAATGCAACAGATCCGGCCGGCGGATGTTCGCCATCATGAATTGCGTGGTCGGATTGAAAAACGCCCAATTCGAAAATTGCAAGACCGTACCGCTTTCTTCCGACATCCGGAACATCCGTTCGGCCAGACTCCTTTCGGTGGGCAATTTTCCGACGACGAATGCATGAACGCCTGCCCGAATCACTTGCTGGGCCAAATCGAGGCGATGTTCATTTTCTTCCATCACAATGCAGGCATCGACAGCCCCAATGGCCTCGATGGTATCGGACAGGATGACTTCCCGCACCGAAGCGTGCGGGCGGAGCCGCTGTTCCCAGACAGCTCCGCGTTCAGCCGGACCCAGAATTCCGATACGCATTGAATCTCTCATGCGGTCAATTTAGTCGCGAGGCATGATGAATGCCAATATGAAGTAAAACAGAATTGGGGAACCGAATCCGACGATAGATGCGATCACAAAAATCACACGAATAACGGTGGAATCCATGCCGAAACGGTTGGCCAAGCCACCGCATACTCCGAGTAACATTTTATCAGTCGACGAACGTGAAAGACGTGCCATGGAAATATCTCCAAATAGGTTGATGTTGGGCTTAGTATACGGCTCGCCGCCCGATTGTTCCAAGATATTGGCATGCAGAACGATGTGGCCTCAATTACCGTTTCTGCTGTATACCTTATCTCATTATGCCCCATCGCACCATCAATTCATTTCGGGTTTTTCATCAGACCCCGGGTGACCCCAATCCATCCGGCCAATATGTGCTCTATTGGATGCAGATGAATCGTCGCCTTTCCTACAATTTCGCCCTTGATTACGCTGTGGCATGGGCGAACAAACTAGGACTTCCGTTGCTTATATATGAAGCCATAGGAATTCAGAACAAATGGGGAAGCGACCGATTTCATCATTTCATGATGGAGGGGATGATCGAAACCTCCGCCGAGTGCAAAGCCCGTGGAATCGCCTATTTCCCCTACTTGGAAGACAAACCAGGGGCGTCGAAAGGCGTGCTCGAGTCACTAGCCAACGATTCCGCCATCGTGATCGGCGACGACTATCCGGTGTACATCGCCGCATCGTTGAACCGATATTTCCGTGCGAAATCCCCTGTTCCGTTCATCACGATCGATTCGAACGGCATCATACCGCTTGGCATCACTGAAAAGGCGCCCTATTCGGCCTACACGTTTCGTCGCATCATGCAACGACATTTCGTTGAAGCGTATCAGAATCCACCGAAAGAGGATCCGCTCAGTGAGTTGGTGAATCGGACCCACCCAACCGTCGATTGGCCCAGCGGGGAACGGTTCTTTGGGGATGTGGACGGATTTGTGGCCTCGTTGCCCATCGATCACAGCGTCGGGAAATTGGATATTCAGGGGACGCGCGCGGCGGGGCTGGCGGTGATGCAAGAATTTGTATCGTCCAAGCTCATGGATTATGGTGAGCAACGGAACCATCCGGATTTAGACAAAGCGAGCGGATTGAGTGCATGGTTGCATTTTGGGAAAGTCTCGGAATTCGAGGTGGTGCAAGAGGCGCTCAAGCATCAGCCGGAAGGATGGAGTGTGACGGACATGACTCCGGTCAAGGGACAAAGGGAGGGTTTCTTTGGCGGACATCCGTCCATCGAATCGTTCATGGATGAAGTGATCACTTGGCGTGAGGTGGGATTTCATTTTTGCCATCACACGAAAAACTATGACAAATTCGAGAGTCTGCCTGATTGGGCGATCGCCACATTGGAGTCGCATAGCCTCGATGCGCGGCCGGTGTGCTACACGTACGAACAAATGGAGCGGGCCGAGACGCATGATGAGGTTTGGAACGCGGCGCAGCGGCAGTTGAAAAAAGATGGAATCATTCAAAACTATTTGAGGATGTTGTGGGGGAAGAAAATCTTGGAATGGTCGCCCGATCCACGATCCGCCCTTCACAACATGATCGAATTGAACAACAAATGGGCAATCGACGGCCGCGATCCGAACTCCTATTCTGGCATCTTTTGGTGCTTGGGACGATTTGATCGTCCATGGGCCCCGCAACGACCTATCTTCGGGCAAATTCGGTATATGAGTACCGATTCGACGGTCAAAAAATTGAAATTAAAGAATTACATGAAACGCTTCGGATCCCAATCCACTTGACTATGAGAACAACAATTCAAATCTCATTCCTACTGCTCTTGGTGTCTTGCTCCACCGCCACCGACAGTAAGACGAATTCATTGACCTACCCGGAACCTTTGGGTGAAGTCGTATTCCTCGGAAATTCGATCACCGCGGGATTTATAGCTGGAGGCTGGACACAACAAACCCTTGAATCCAGCTATTCGGTGCTTTTGGCGCGACGTTTTTATGGAGATGATGGTGTCGGAACCGATTCCAAGGCCAAGTTTCGCATCCCACTGATGGCATCACCGGGTCTGTTCGAACCCGCGGTATTGGTTGGAATGACACAAGTGGGGACGTATGCGAATGGAACGCCGGTCCGAGTGCCACAGATCACACCTGCCGGTACGTATAACCAAAACGCGTTGATGCCGCAAAATGCTGGTCTGAGCGAGTCTTACCACATGCTTGCGGTTCCGGGTTACAAGATGATTGACATCGTAGAGCGTCAGAGTATTTTCGGCCGACTCGGCGATATCAACCCCCTCTTCAACTTCACCCTGCGCGACAAAGGCACAGCTTTGGCGCAGGCTAAACGTCTGAAGCCCGACACCATATTTCTGTGGGCAGGCAACAACGAAGCCCTGGGCTCGGCAACTAGCGGCGGCACTGTGGCGCCGTTTCCTGTGGAAACGACCCCGGACGTGCCCGGCTTCCGCTCCTTGCTCAACAACGTGCTTACGGAATTGGCCAGTTCAGACCGACGCATCGTTCTGATGAACGTTCCGGACGTCACCTCAATCCCAGCCGTGAACACCGTCGGGTTCATCTCAACAGACGGACACCGGAAGCTCATTCTCGACCTCGATGGCGATACCGTTTGGAGCGATACACTCACATTTTACGGCAAGAAAGCCGATGGAAGTGTTCATTCGCTTGTGCAAGGTGAGTATGTTTTGCTCAATTATCTTCTCGCCAACCGTGCTGCCAACCGACATGGACTCAGCGCTGATTCTCCATTGGAGAATAGCGAATGGCTCGATGTGGGTGAAATTGATGCCATCCAAACCGCCATCGGTCAATACAACCAGATCTTGACAGAGACCGTCTCCGCTTATCCGAACATCCAATTGATTGATATGAACGATTTTTTCGATAGCATCGCGACGGAAGGGTATCGATTTCCGGGTAGCAGTGTCACCTACACCTCCTCGTTTCCGGACGGTGGGCTGTTCAGTCTCGACGGTGTCCATCCAAGCGAACGAGGGCATCGGGTGATTGCCAACAAGATCCTTTCCGAACTGAACGCACACCTCAGTTTGGACCTGCCTTTGTACAACGATAGTCCCGCAAGGAATGTGTATTATTCCCGACCAACTTTCATCCTCACGACTTTTGACTGAATCCATCCTGTTTATCGAGAATGCCGAGCCTGTCGTGGTGCTTGGCCTGCAAGACCGACACCTGGCCAAATTCGAATCGGCCTATCCTCAGGTGAAGATCACCGCCCGCGGAAATGAAGTGAAAATTTCGGGTGAGGATGCCTCTGTGCAGGAAGTGACCTCCCTCATCCGCGAATTGGTCGTCATCGCGTCGCGCACTGGAAAGGTGCATGAATCGGATGTGATGGCGTTATTGGCCATCCGGAAAAGTCATACCACGGTTGTGGATGAGCATGGTGCCGCCGCAGGGGCGGATTTGTCGGATGTGATCGTGCATACCCATGGTGGTGTGATGGTTCGTGCGAAAACACCAGGACAACGCCGCATGGTGGATGCCGCCCAAGTCAACGATATTCTGTTTTCAATCGGTCCTGCCGGTACTGGAAAAACCTATACCGCCGTTGCTCTTGCTGTAAAAGCGTTGAAAGAGCGACGCGTGAAGCGGATTGTGCTTGTGCGTCCGGCTGTGGAAGCGGGCGAAAGCCTTGGGTTTCTGCCAGGTGACCTGAAAGAAAAAATCGATCCGTATCTCAGACCGTTATATGATGCGCTGGAGGAAATGATCGAGCACGACCGCCTCGAGCAAAACCTGCAACGAAATATCATCGAAATCGCACCGTTGGCATATATGCGAGGTCGCACACTGAACAACTCATTCGTGATTCTGGATGAGGCTCAAAATGCGACGAACAGCCAAATGAAAATGTTTTTAACCCGCCTCGGCGCAAACAGCAAGGCCATTATCACCGGGGATATCACACAAACGGATCTTCCCATGAAGAAACAATCGGGACTGATCAATATCCAAGCGATCTTGAACGACATCCCTGGAATCCGTTTTGTGTACCTTGACCAAGAAGATGTTGTGCGCCATAAACTTGTACGCGATATTATAGCCGCTTACGAACGTTACGAAGAAACCCAAGAATGATAGATGCTCTGAATGAAGGCACGTTTTCGGTCGGAATGGATAAACAATTCAATCCGATCCAACGAAGTGTCCAAGCCGCAAAAGGCGCCCTGAAAATTTCGCTGAACCCCTTTTTGATTCAAACCCGAGATCGGAACATCCTGATCGACTGCGGACTCGGTGATTATGGCGTTCGCAGCCACATCCCCATCCTGCAAGACAATTTGAAACGCTTCGGCTTGTTTGAAGACGACATCACGGATGTGATCTGTTCCCATTTGCATTGGGATCATATCGGCGGATTGGCCCACACGCGCAACGGAAAGATGCAACTCACCTTTCCCGATGCCAAGGTCTGGTTATCTGGACAGGAATGGAAGCAAGTAAATGAGCGTGAAGACGATGAGAACGCCAAAGCCGATTTCATTGAGTTTCTGGATTCCAACGCCGACCTGAACTTTTTGTCGGACGGGGATTCTCCATTTGAAGGCGTGGAAGTGGAAGTGATCGGTGGACATACCGAATTCTCATTGGGAATTTGGATCGACCTGCCTGGTGTGAAATACCTGATGGCAGGGGATGTGCTCGGCACCAAAGGTGGCATCAACCGCAAATATTCCGCGAAATATGATTTCGATGGCAAGAAAAGCCAGATGCAACGCGAACGCCTCGTGAAGCAATGCTATGAGGATGTGTTCGGCATTTTGTGCTATCACGATGTCGATATGCCGCTTATTCGCCTAACCGGATATAGCGAAGACAACGGATACGCATTCACCTCTCCATGACCGGATTTCCGCAACAGGTGGATGCGGCGGTGATCTTGGGTTCGGGTTTAGGCGGATTCACGGAAGGTCTGGATTTGATCGCAAGCGTTCCGTATTCGGAGATTCCGGGTTTTCCGGAAGTCACGGTTGCCGGACATTCCGGAACCTTGTACTGTGCCCGCATCCAGCGGAAAACCATCCTTGTGTTTTCGGGGCGGTTTCATCATTACGAGGGACATTCGTTTCATACAACCGTCCTTCCCGTAGATCTCGCGGCGGCTTTCGGTGCGAAACTACTGGTCGTAAGCAATGCGGCGGGTAGCATCAATATGAACTTTTCGGTGGGTGATCTGATGCTCATCGACGATCTGATGCGGATCGGATTTCCGGTTTCCGAAGCAGGAGAGGTGTTTCCTAACCGTTACCCGGATGAGACTCTATTGTCGCATGTCGAGCAAACCGCCAAAGAACTTGGCATTCCGATACGGCGCGGCACCTACATGTATGTGAAAGGTCCGGTGTATGAAACTCCAGCCGAAATCGTGGCCTATCGTATCATGGGTGCGGATGCGGTCGGGATGTCGACCATGCCCGAACTGTTGACTGCGGGAAAGCATGGGATGTCGGCCGTAGGCATTACTTTGGTCACAAATATGGCTACTGGCGTGACCGGAGAAAAGCTGGAGCATGCCCATATCCAGGATGTGGCCGAACGGCGGAAAGCTGATTTCACGCGTCTTGTGAAATCGGTTATCGCCAGCGCGTAACGGCCAGAAACACATCCTTTCCATCGCTTTTGCGATCGACTCGATGTTGGAACACGTCGCCATCCCCATCCATACGGGTGCAAGAACTGAGCACCGTGTCGCCATAATGGGTTTCGTTGCGGAACACGAGATCCACTTCGTACGGACGCTTGCTCAGGCCGACGTCATCCGGCACGGATTCCATCGCCCAAATCAAGTAATTCACATTGTTGACATGGCGGTTCAGGTCGATGTCGCTACGGCGGACCGTGAATTCCTTCGAAAAATCCCCAACTCCGTCCAGCTTGCTCACGCGTGGGGAATCGACCGGCATCGAAAAACGGGTATTTCCCGCAGCGATCTGATGCACCTCATCCGGCAGTTGAACCGGACGCATCGTTTTGAGGTCCACCATCACCCATTGGGTCCGGACAGATGCGATCAAGGTCTCATCTTGCCCGAATAGCTCGAAATCGCGCAAAGCCATGAAGCGATCGACGCCGGCAGGCCAGGTTTCGAGGCGGATCATATCTTGATAGGATGGATAATGATGCATCGTCACGATGATGCGGCTCAGAACCCAGGTGAGTCCTTTCGGAAGCAGTTGGGTTACGGATAGACCGAGCATACCCGCATGGCTTCCGGCGGCTTCTTGCAGATGATTGAGGATTCCGGCGATGGTGGCATTGCCGGATGAATCCGATTCGAAGGCATGGATACGGAACCGTTCCGACCAGATGAAGGGTTTCATGGGCGCATCAAGGCTTTGAGCTCGCGAACCCGGGCGGTCACATCGGTCGCGCCGAAGACGCTGCTTCCAGCCACAAGAACATCCGCACCGGCTTTGATGCAGCTTTGGATGTTATCCAGACCGACGCCCCCATCCACTTCAATCCGGAACGACAAATTGTTCCGACTTCTTATATCTGCTAAGGCGGATATCCTTGCGAGGGATGCGGGAATGAAGGCTTGTCCACCGAAACCGGGATTCACGCTCATCAGAACGACCAAGTCCACTTCCGGCAGAATCGGTTCCAACAAGCTCAAACTGCTGCCCGGATTGATGGCCACGCCGGCTTGGATGCCGAAGCTTTTGATGTGTTGAATGCTTCGATGCAGGTGGTCGACGGCTTCCACATGAACGGAAATGAGATCGGCGCCGGCTTTGACGAATGAGTCGATGAAGGAATCTGGGTTGTAGATCATCAGATGCACATCCATGAACAAATCGGTGGCACGGTTCGCCGCATCGACGCCCATCGGACCGTAACTGATGTTCGGCACGAAGTGGCCGTCCATGATGTCGCAATGGATCCAATCGGCGCCACCATCAGCGGCTTGCTGGATGTGTTGTCCCAAACGGGTAAAATCCGCGGCGAGGATGGATGGAGCGAGAATCGGAGTGTGGCGCATCAGAATCGGGGGATGGAGTCGTTCAGGACCACACCGCCTTCGATGGCTTCCTGGACATTCGGTTTTTCGGTGACAACCAGATTGATCGCCATGCCATCGAACAGAGAATCGGCACCGGATGGTGTGAAACGCAGCACGTGATTGGGTTCGAACACATCGCTGGCTTCGAAGGTGATTTCTCCGACTCGCAATCCCGAGTCTCGTATGCGGAGTTGGGCTTGGGTGAGACGAAGGCCGATGAGATTTGGAACGGCGACTTTGCGTTGCCCGATGCCATCACCGATCACAAGATTGATCACGGTATTTCGACGGATGGATTCGCCAGGAGCGACCGATTGTCGAAGCACGGAATTCCGATAGGGCGACGATTCATAGGTGATGGAGCCTAACTGGAGTCCGCGAACTTGTAATTGGATGCGGGCATTGTCCAACGAATTTCCCATCAATGGAGGCATGCTCACGGTGGGACGCGTCTCCGCGCTGATCATCAGATAAATCTTTCGATTCGGCTTTACGATGGTGCCACCCAATGGATTTTGATCCATCACATGGCCGGGAGGAAGCATCTCGTTGGGCCGTTCATCATATACCTCATATCGAAGTCCGATGGATTTGAACTGTTCCGCGGCTTGCTCCATCGACAGGTTTTTCACATCCGGAACCGTGATACCTTCACCGTAATTGGTGTAAGCCGGCATCACCCATGTATCGGCCACAAAAAGGACGAGTGCTCCAAGTAGTCCGATTGAACCGATCACGATATAGAGGCGGGTGTCTTTCAGGATGTGACGCATAGACAAATATACTCACTCAAAAGGACAACCGGAGCCTGACTTCGCCCCCGCCCGGGTACAAGAATGCGCTATGTTCTAGGCGGGCCTTTCGGATTTTGATCGTGAAATAGGCATCAAACGCGGAAATGATATGGTTTCCGAGGAGGAGCATCGTCATGTTGTCGCCATTTCGAAACAGATCGTTGAAGTTGGAACTCATATCACCGTGACGAAAAAACATGGGCGACATGCCATCCACACCTTGATTCAGGTCGTGCAACGAGTTGTTCCAATCCCTCCATCCCGCACCAAACTGGGGGTATTTGCTCATCAACTCATAATATTGCTGTGAGCCGTAATCGGGAAGGGTGTGGGAGAACTCACGTCCGGTCGTCAAAAAGATGCTGTTTTTTTCAAGCTCCCGCAGTGCGTGGATATCGATCATCGACCAATCTGTCGCATTCACATAATTCGGGACGGGAAATTGTCCGGTGGAATTGTAAACAGCCAATCCCTCCGGAGTCAGAAGTTGGGTGATGGGGACATTCGGTGAGCCCGGTTTGCGGCCCACATCATGATAATACTCATGCAACCATCCCGCGTAACCGACCACGCTCCAATTGTTGTCGCCATAACGGTACGTTCTGCGCATGCCTGTTTTCGCACGGGTGTTGTAATCCACGATCATGGCGATGGCGGTGATTTCGACGGCTCCGAACAAGGCGGTTTTCCACCATTGCTCGTTCACGGCTTGTCCGAGTCCCGGTACGGCCAAAGAGCTGACAAACAGCAAACCAGGTTTTTCTTTCGCCGTTTCCCGGTAGTTCAAGCTCGGCCAGATGTCTTGCGATCGTACATCAATCGGGAGGATCAGGATGAGGGCGATATACAGGATGTGTTTCATATCAGAAATCGAAATCGAACAGCACGCCGAAATTAAACAATACTTCCCGACCGTATCGGACGCCGTTGTTGCCGGTCGTGGTGATGAAGGAATCGGGAAGGCGGACATCCAACGTATTCAGCCCGTAAGCTGCGCTCACGAACACCCTTGTTGGAAACAGATAGTAGTTGTTCAAACTTACCCGAAGCTCGGAACCAATGCCGTACTTAAGATTCGATCCGGTTTTCAGTGGCGAATCCCATCCGTTACCGGTTTCCGCGAAGAAGCGTGCGTACACTTTGTCGATGGTGAATTGATTCACTTGTTTATTGATACCGGTTTTCAGGGGAACATTCCATGATAAGGAACTGAACCAGGTTGTGTTTCCGCCCAACGCGAAGAATGGATAGCTGCGCATGCCCGGGAATCCGCCGATATAATCCAGAAAGAAATACTCATCATTTGGATTCAGATTCGCATAAAAACGGGTATGTAGACGGAGTTTTTGTCCGGCAAGCTCAAATCCGTATCGAGCATCCGTTTCCACGCTATGCATTTTGTAACTGTTGTATTTAGGAACGAGAGTTCCACCTTCGATATCGTATCCATCCAACAAACGGCTGGGTTGGTACTGATATTTCAGGTACGCTCGCACACCTTGAGGGGCGATGTCGCTATGTCGGTAGCGCGATTCCAAATTGAAGGTATAAGTTGCGGCGAGGCTGTTGCCGACATAATAGCGGGATGTGGATCCGGCCACAACTTCCCGATATTCGCGTGAAAAGAAAGGTTCTGTTCCGACTCGGTACGGACTATGTGCGTACGACAATTCCACCAAGCTGAAGCGGTTCACTTTGCTGATGAGGGCCACGCGCGCTTCCCAGATATCATACGCGATGTCGATCGACGTGGTATCGGGCAAACACGCCGTGCAGGGGAATTCCTCCACTTGCAGGCCGCCGGCCACGTTCCGGCGCAGGTTATAAATTTCCATGGAAACCGTTGGCGACCACGAGGCTTTGATGAAGGGCAATCCGCGATATTCCGTGATGAAAAAGATGTCGCGATCCAGATTCACCAGGCGGGATGGAGCCACAAAATCGCCGATGCCTTCGGATGGTCTGGATCCCGGTCCGACCATGATCCCACCGAAGATCGAGAACCGGTCGATCATGTCGCGCGAAGCGAAGTACAATCCGGCTTTCGTGTCGCGCCAGAGTGATTTTCCGAAGGTTCCGATCTTGCCCGCACTCAACAAGTCCGCATTCGAGCCATATTGCTTGGAATATTGATCCACCCGGAGCGCCGGAAAGAAGCTGAACGACGTGAAGGTGTCTTCATACTTGCGGATGGGTTCGGTTCGGGGGATATCGTGATCATTGAACACGCTGGCTTGCGCCACAAGCGCGTCGGGAGTGAAAGGCCTTTCGTAGGTGGCGTTGGCTGTTCGAGCCGTTTCTGACGCCATTTTGGCGATTTTGAATCCATCCCAATCGTATCGAGAGAAATACAGGTTTCCGTCTTTGGCCGCATGAGGCTGGAACGCACCACCCAATACCGAAGAAACCGGGCTCAATACCCTTGTTGTCAGATCCAACTCATACAGGTTGAAGATGCCGTCCAAATTACTGCTCAAAAACAATGACGAATTGTCGGGCGACCACGCCGGATCCCGATAATCAATCACCGCATCGGACAGAAGGATGGTGATGTCATTCGTTGCCAGATCCATCAGACGGATGTCGCGTTGTCCCGCATCCGAAAACGCGAATGCGAGTTGTTTCCCATCCGGACTAATCGCAGGGGAGTAGAATTGCTCGCCATTCGCGAGTTTGGTGAGGGGCTGGATGCTCCCATCCGCCAGCATGAGTTTCACGAGGTTCACGGTTCCATCGTGGAACTGAAGGGCGATGAAATGATTCCCATCCGGATGCCAGGAGATATCGAAGATCCGTGCGCTGAAGGTGATGCGCTTCGGCTTGTCTTTTTTGCCGATGTTGTGCAGATACACGTCGGTGTACAATTCGCCGTAACGGTTTTCGCGGGTGCGAAGGAAGGCGAGCTGGGTGCCATCCGGCGAAAAGTCATACGCACCGGCGATGTCTTTGACCGCGGGTGCGGCATGGAACCCGCAACTCATGGTGTGATTGTGCTCGGGAGTGACGGGGATTTCGGCTACGGACACACTCTCGCCATTGGCCAGGTTTTTCAGATAGAGCGCCACCCGTGCGTTGTCGTCACCCTTATTCGAAATGTAGGCGATGTGTTTGCCATCCGGACTCACACGTGGCGAAAAGTTGAAAAATCCATCCGATTCGATGTCGACCGATTCGGTGAAGGTGCGATCGCCGAGCGAAGCCTTGTAGAACGTTCGCATCTCGTCGATCCATCGGCGATGAAGCTCGTATCCGCTGGTTCCGGAGGCAATTTTCAAGGCATCGTTCACATCCGTCACACCCGGCTCCGACAAGGCGTTGGTGAGCGTGCGAAGGATGTCTTCGCCATAGGTTTGTGCCAACCAATGCGTGAACGCGAAGCCCTGATTGTAGGTAGTTTCCCGTTCGAGCGATGTTTTTGAAGAAAACGTGCCCATCTGCTCCAGGCTCAGTTGCGTGTTTTGTAGCACTCGCGTGCGCAGGATCATGTCGCGATGGGCATCCCAATAATCGTAATGAAGGTGTTCGCGATCGTACTGGGCGGTTCCTTCGGCCAACCAGGCAGGCATGCTCAGATTGGCGATGGGATAGGTGATCACGCCGTTCGGGTAGCCATAGAGAACGTCCGGGCGACGCACATCTTCATAAGTGAGCCACTGCAGATAGGTGGCAGGCCATCTGCGATTCTGCTTCGCCGCGGCCTGAATCTGAACGATGTGAACGAATTCGTGCGTGATGACGGTCCGTAACCAATTATGCGTGCCTCGAAGCGGGGTATCCAGCGCCGGAAGCCAAATTTCGATCTTATTATCGAAGAAGTACGCCGCACCATTGGCGTAATCGAGCCGGTCGTTCAGCACGATGCTCACTTTCGTGTCTGGCTCATGTCGATATAGCTCGACCACATCCGGATACACCTCCTCCGCAATGTTCGAAATTACCCGAGCCGGACGCTCATTTCCCTCTTGGAAATGCACCACGAAATGATCCGTCTCCAAGCTGAACCAAGACAAATGATTGTGAGGATATCCATACATCGACACATCCCGCTCTTGGGCGTGCATTGCCGATAATGGCAATAACAGAAGAAGGAATAGTGTGATGATTCTCATTTCACCACCACGATTTTGAACTGCTTTTGAGCAGTTTTGCCGCCATGACTCGCTTCAACCCGGCAGAAGTACACGCCACTACCCCAGTTCGAGGTATCAAGGCGGATTTCCTGCGCCGCACCGCTTGCCGATGCGATGGTTTGCCGCGCCATAGGTCGGCCGTCGTATTGAATCACATCCATCCGAACCGATGCTCCTGCCACGCTCTGAAAACGCACGAAGGTTTCGTTTGAGGCGGGATTCGGCCAGTTGTACGTTTCAGAGGATACAAGAAGTTCACCGGGTCTGCTCGGGGATCCGACCACAGCGAATTCCGACTGAAAGCTTCTGGCTGTGACGGATGGGGCCACATCCGGAAATGTCCATGACACCAAATTTCCAGCCGCATCCGCGGCATACAAGGTTTGATCGGTGAACAGCATACCGATTGGGATGCGATCGTTTGCCGGCGCGCGACCCACTAAAAGGGGATAGGGTGATGCAAGAACACCATCCGAACCATACCCGAAGACCAGCAGATCGTAGCCATCGGTGGCATACACAATGAGTTTTTCTTCAACAAGTAATGGTGTTCCGAGAAAACGAAAACCGGTCGGAGGTTGGATGGGGAAATGATCGAGTACGGCACCGCTAGAATTGCGAGCCATCAAGGTGCCTTCCGACCGATTCACATAGTAGGTTTCGGCCACGCCATCCACATCTGTATTGCCGAAATGCGGCCAGTAGAAGGGCTCGGTTGTGATGGATTCACCATTGCGCGATAAGTCATCCGCTAGAATCGTCCAAGTACCGTTTCCAATTTCGGAAATCACGAATCGGCGACCGGTTGACATAACATCATTGGGATGTGCGATGGTGCTAACGTTTCCGTTGGAAACGGATAATCCGGTGGGCTGTCCGGCGATCCAAATCACATCCCCAGAGGCGTTCAATGCAGGATAACCCGTGCTACTTGTGATGGCGGGTTGTTCCCAAATCGGAACCAAGGCCGCGTTATTCAATGAAACCAACCGACTGTTGAATGAGGATGCACCGGCGGCTTGATGCGAAGTGAGAAACACATCATTTCCCACTCGGAGTGGCTGATGAACCGATCCGATTGGATGGGATCGAACAGTGGATGTCGGCCGATGGACCACTACCAATCGGTCTTGCTGTGGGATCAGAAGATGATCGCCGATGAGGTCGATGGATAGCGGATAACTCAGGGCGTACGCATCGGATTGGTCGCTAGAGCCGGAGTAGGGAAATTCGATGACATCATTGACCGAATACGAATCAGGTGTGACGCGTTTGGCGCGAAAACTGGCATTCGGCAGATTGTCGCTGAAGTCGTAGAACTCGAAGTAGGTTGGAGCACCGGCGGTGGTTCGGTTATTGGGCGTGGTATCGTCACCCCAACGGTTTTCATACAAGACAAGCCGCTCACCGGTAAGAGTGATCACCGTGAAATCATTGCCGCTCCACCAGAAGTCGAACGGAGCCCCTTGGTCGTAACTGGCGCTGAGTCCGGCCGGGCGACCGATATCTTGTGCCGCATCGGCTTCCACCAATTGCACACCACGTCGCGATGGATCGGCATTGATGCGGTTTTCGGCGATGGTTTCACGGATCACACCGTCGTGGATGCGCCAGATCAGCAGGCCTCCAGCTAAATAGCGATCGATATCGATTCCACCGGGTAGCGACCAATCGTAATGGCTCACATCAATCAAGGTTCCGGCAGGAACAATTTCGTCGAGTTGGCTTAGATCGAATGGGCTGAATCGTTCTTCTGTGCGCGGGATGGTGACGGTCTCGATCGTGCCGTCGGGTTTGCGGATAGTGAGGTCCACGCCGTTGTTATCCGGATCGCGATGCCTGTTTTCGACCAAGATGTATTCGTCGGCGCTGATGCGATGGCGCAAGACGCTACCGAGAGGCACGGAAATGGGTGCGATATCGGAGAGGGGAATGTCTTGCGGGTTCACCCAACCCATATGGGTTTTTTCCCACGCGGAGGGTTCGGGTGGAAACAGGCCGTTGTAGGAGAAGAACCCGGCGCCATCCATGAGTCCGAATCGTCCGATACCGGAGGCACCGGTTTCCGTGTTATACAAATCAGGCATGCCCAGGAAGTTGCCGACCATGGCGGTGGTGATGCCATTGATCGAGAGTTCGATTACGAACTCGGCGCCCGTCACATCTTGGCCGGGCCTGGATTCGGTTTGGGGTAGGATCGCTGTTTCGGAGACGCGAAGGCCGCTGTTATTTACCGTGAAGCCGGTGAAGCCGGGATCGTCCAATAACCGAGCGAAGGAATCCTGGTTCAGATAGACGGAAGGAATGTCTTGCGGGGTTTTGGTGAGAGTGGTACCGGTCAATTCGAGGTCGCGACCCACTCCGGCATGGAAAATGATGAACATGGTGCGATCCGGATCACCGGCATAGGCATCGAGCGCGCCGGATTCGGCAACTTTTTCCCAGGTGTCGCGAGCCAACCAACCCAATCGATAATTGGCGGAATCGGATTGGCCAGTAGGGGAGTACCGGGCCATGGGGTGATCCAGCTGATAGACCGTAGGCAATACCTCATAGGTGATGCTGAGAGCTTGTCCCGATACCTGCTCGAAGTACCGCTTTGCGAATTCGAGATGGGCTTCAAAGTAGCCTTGATCATGAGGAAGTGGGTCGATGACGGCCGGATTCCGTTCCAGGAAATCCAGTTGAAAGGTTCCGTTACCAGAGGTGAATCGATTCTCCTGCGGTTGGAATTCGACCATGGCCGCGACGATATGAATCGATCCGGAGGCTCGCGGAGGGGCTTGGGCACCGATGGTGCCAACCCCTACTACGAGCCAAATAAAGAGCCAGTGTGTGGTCTGCCTGAGCAAAACCCGATTACCTGAAATTAATCAGTACCGAGAATCGGATGGTGTTGGCCAGTGGATGGTCTTCTGTTAGCGTGTAGATGTAACTGAAATCGACACCGAAGATATTGTATCTCAAACCGGCACCGAATGTCAGGAATTGACGATCCCCGTTGCTAGGCGACTCGTAATAATATCCCGAACGAAGAGCGAATTTCTTGTCGTACCAATACTCCGCGCCCACACCCATCATGATTTGTTCCGACAGTGGAACACCAACATAGCCTTCACCGCGAACCGGTTCATAATAGTGTGTGTCCCACGATTTGACCAATGCTTCCAAGGCTCCCATCGACACCAACGTGGTCGTATCACGACGGGCCATGATTTTGGAGAAATCATTTGCGATGGTCAGGCTGTTGTATCCTTCCTCATCCAATTGAACGCTGTAGGCCCAACCGACTCGAAGGATGGTGGGCAGGGGATCGCGCTGGGCATCATCCGAATATTGAACAGCAGGACCTAGGTTCGACAAGTTGAACCCAGCATTCACAGTCGACTTACGATCCAAGAGCGTGAATTCATTAGAGCGATATAGGCCCGATAAATCCAGTCCGACACTCGTTCCGTTTTTAGCGGTCTGGTTCCCTACGCGCAAACCGGCAGGAACCAGCTTGCTGAATATAAACCGGGCGCCGGTTCCAATGGCAAAATTCTCGTTGATTTTGAAGCCATACGACAGTCCAGACGCGATTTCATAGCTGCGGAAGGTTCCTTGGGAGTTTCCATCCGAATCGGTTTGTTCTTGCGAACCCAGATCGAAGTAGGTGATGTGTCCGGCGATGGTTCCGATTCCATCCACATACATCTTTCCAGCTACGTAATCATAGAAGAGGTCGGCATTGAAGTTGGGTAGCCAATTGGTATGGGTGATGCTCAATTGGTTGCCTGTTTGAAACGCCAGCCCGGCTGGATTCCAAAACATGGCCGAGGCGTTATCGGCAATGGCCACACCGGTGTTTCCCATACCTGCGCCACGAGAATCAGGCTCGATTTGCAAAAATGGTACGGATGTGATCGCAACCTGGGCGAACGAAGCGCTGCTGAAGACGCCAGAAAGAAGTAAAGCGAAAATGCGTTTTTTCATCGAAAATTTGGCTTGAACGTTAAATATACAGGTTAATTTCAAATCGTTGCTTATCGGATGATGACGAGTTTTTCAACGGTTTCGCGGGTGTCGGTATCGGTTGCGACCCTCACGTGATATAAGTAAGTCCCGGATGCGAGACGATTTCCATCCGCATCCGTCCCGTCCCATTCCAACGAAGCTAGACCACCTGAGACACTCAGGCTCCGGTCGCGAAGTTGAGCAACAGGTTTTCCACTTAGGGTGAAGACACGGATCATGACATCCAATGTGTTTCCGGCTTGGTTATGCTCAAAGATGAAGCGAGTATAACCAGACGTCGGATTCGGATAATTGTACACGTTGCGGATCGACAGATTCTGTTGTTCGGCTACGGTGAAGGTGGTTGTGGTTTCGCCCGGATTATTGAACACATCCCATGCGCGCACAGTAAGCTCGTAGGTCCCGGGTTCAAGGTCTTGCAGGGGGTAGGTCACACGTCCCGTTGTGTAATCGTTCAATGCGCTCTCGTAAAACTCGTTGAGCATGAAGGTGCGTTCGGGTCCCACAAGCGGGCGCGACCGAAGGATGGCGATCAACTCGTGTCCCACACCGGCCCCGGCCGTGTTGATGCCGGACGGATCGGTGATGTCGACGATCAAAGTCGGGTTCTCATTCACGATGCCACCGTCCATGTAATCGGTATCGTTCAAATAAACTGACACATTTGGGCCGGCACCATCATCCAACGCATTGGGGTTTCGTCCATTCAGAATCAGATTTGAAAAAGAACCTGCCGCATCGGAAGAGAGATCGGCGGCATACATCACCACACGTCCGGTGGAATCGGAGTAGCTGATATCGCGTGGTATGATGAATGTGCTCGAAAACCGACCATTTGCAACAGACACCTTGCCGCTGAAAACAACATCATTTTGCACGCCGTAGGCGCAATTCTGAATGTTGCAGTTCGTCAATTGGGTCATCGGTACGTAACGGGTGGCATCGTAGACCTTGATGGTGGCTTGACCATTGAAGGCGGTGTTCACGGTTCCATCATTCAAGACAACATCCCCTTCGATGGACGCCTGGTCCAAGGCACGCAATTGGATGTTGCCTGTACCGGGAACTACTCCATTGATGGAGGTTAGGCGGATTTGGGACTCGGGAAGGCCTATCCGCATGGCTGGATCGCCAAGCAGGACGAATTTTCGGCTGTTGAAGGTGGCGCCGACGGATGTGTTCTTCGTCTCTTTGTAGATATCTCCAAACGTCTTGGGTTTGCCATCGGCACCGTGCGACAGCATGGCCAATGTGAGTTGGATGTTCAAGCCGAAATTGTATGAATCCGGGCTTGAACTGGTGAAAACTACTCTGGACGTGGTATATGACGCGATCGCCCCGCCCTGAGGGTGTAAGATCAACAGTTCCGCTCCAGATTGGGATTCCGTGTCGTCATATCGTCCAAATTCGCAGGTCACCGTGATCAAAATGGTCAGTTTTTCAAGGTTGTTTAATCGCGTCACATCATCCGATCGGAATAAACCTTCGGCAGACAGAAGTGTTTCACTTCCGTGTCCGGCATAATTCACAAGCAATGTGCCATTGTTGATTGCATTCACAAAGGCCCGATTCGCTTCGGGAGAGACTCGACCCAACGGACTATTCACAATCGGGTAGCTGATCTGATAAATCTTATTTACACGTACCCCGGTATCATCCAAAGGAACGCGTTCGATGGTTCCATCCGCGTTGTATACATGAAGATCGCCTTCATTGGTATTGGAGCCGTTCACATTATCATCGGATGTGAAGGTGACCAACGAGCGCCAATCACCATATAGCTCTGGATTCTCATAGGCTTCGATTTTCCGGATCACCGTCCGGGCTTCGGCCATGGTCTGAACGGGCAGACGCCCCACGCCGATGTCCAAACGTTCAAACGATGGAATCGGGTCGCCGACGGGTGTCCATTCACCCTCATTGAGGTCCAGAAACCCGAAATAATCATCACTGCCGTAGGTGTTGATTTTCGATAGCGATTCTTCGCTTTGGAAGGTGAACACCTGGTTCCGAAGCGGATCCGAGCTCATGATCCCTTTGTAATCGTAGGTGGTGTCGCCGAACAGGAGCAAGTGCTTTGGCATGCGGTTCACATCCGTTCCGGCACGATCATAGAAATAACGCACGAAATCTCGCATGGCGATGAGATCCGGAATGCCGCCATTGAACTCATTGAAGATCTGGGCCTGAGTCACTACGAGAGGTCTCCATCCCTGACTTTCACGCCGATTCGCCAGTTCATTCGCTGCTTCAAGCAATTCCGGTGATGTGATCACTAAGTAATCGGGGTCGAAGCTCGTGCTACGGATGTCCTGATTCGGCACGATCACACCGGCGCCCGGACGGATGAAGATCGTTTGAGCCACGATAGTCCGCCCTGCCAAATTGGTATGTCGTACGAGATAATCCGAACCGGATTGGGAGGATTGAAGCAGCAATGGGGATTGTGGATTGGTGATGTCCAACACCATCGGAGACCCTGTAAGACCCGTCAACCGATAATGGACCATTGACCCATCGCCATTGATCGGACTGTAAAAGCGAAGATGTCCATTTCGAGCTTTCAACAATCTCGTAGCCGTCACGCGGACCCAATCCAACCAACCCAAAGCCGCTGAATTCGTGTTGTTGAATGTCGCGGTGATTTCGATGATGTCGTTTGCCAACGTCACGTTCGTCACATCCCGGTTCAAAGAGCCGGTGGATGCTGCAAGCGCGGTGGATGCGTCGATATTCGAAATTTGTCCAACGAATACGTTGCCAATCGATCCACCCGAATAACTAACGGAGAACGTGGAGCTGGTTGTGGAACGTGCGGCGAACATGCCTTCCACACGGATGGTCGACCCTTGAACAAACCCATCCAACGTATCCACTAAAATGGATTGGGTTCGAGCGAATGTCTCCGGTGTGAATTGTTGTCCGAGCCATTGTTGGCCTGATTTGAGGCGGTTGTACGGCTTACGCTGCTCCATCTCTTTCCATCTGAAATCCAAGAACGTAGTCACCTCCTCGGATACCGAACCTTCCGTATTGGCTACGTTCAATCGTAATCCAGGCGTGCTGCCCACCGTGACGAACACATACGACGTTGTGGTGTATGGATGGATGTGCTGCGAGAATCGTTGTGTGGACGCATTGTATCGCACATCATTCGGACCATTCGCATAGAAATACAACGCATCCCCATTGATCCGAACAGGAATTTGCTGAAATGGCGAGCGAGCGATGTTGTTTCGTTTCGGCATCTGGAGGCCGTTGGTTCCCCAGATTTGAATGTTGGCTTGGTTTACGGTCGCCATGTTGATCCCCAACGATTGCAGATACGCTCGGTCTAGGATGTGAATGCCACTTCGAGTGATGGGAATCTTATACCAGGTTCCAGTTGCGATGGGTGTCGGACCGGAGGGAATCGCATAACCAGTCGCATCCCCACGCATTCGAACCCCATCCGCCCAAACGGTTTCCTTGAAAACCCGAACCACCAATCGTCGAGTGACCAAGACCACATCGGGTTGGGATGTGAGCCGCGCGGTATGGAGCCGCAACGAAGCGACTCGCTGTTTCTGATAAACCCCTGGATTCACAACTTCCGCGATGGGTATACCGATGTCGGACGAAAGGAGTCCGTCGGGAGTAGCGGTCGTCGGCCGAACGGGGCGGGTTTCTTGCTCGAGAATCAGGTACCCGGCGTTGGATCTGCCATAGGGAATGAGGACTTCATACCAATGGCCGATACTCAGGCTGTCGTTCACCAGCGCATAATCATCATATGCGGGGGATTCTGAGATTTTTGTGAATGTCTGCGCCAGCCCATCCGGAATGGATAGGAATAGCCACAAAAATGAAAAAAGTAGGAAACGAGAACTCACAGTGTATTGCGTTAGGCTGGGTTGTGCCTGAAATCGGAGATAGTTACAGTAAAAACGAACGCAATAAGCTCTGTATTTGGTGAAGGGATGTCTAAGTTTAGAGGTTAACGGCGATAAAGTCAAATCCGTTCGATAACAATCGCCGAAGCGCCACCGCCGCCGTTGCAAATCGCGGCGCATCCGTAACGCCCCCCGGTGCGATGCAAGGCATGCATCAATGTGACCACAATCCGTGCGCCGGAGCACCCGATCGGATGTCCGATGCTCACCGCGCCACCGTTGACATTCACTTTGGCAGGATCCAATTTCAGAATCTCATTGTTGGCCAAGGCCACAACGGCAAAGGCTTCATTGATTTCAAACAAGTCGATATCCGCCACCGACAATCCGGCTCGTTTGAGCGCGACAGGAATGGCATCGGATGGGGCTGTGGTGAACCATTCCGGTGCTTTTTCGGCACTGGCTTGAGATAGGATGCGGGCCATGGGTATGAGATGCAGTTCCTCGGCACGACGTTCCGACATCAACACCACGGCTGCCGCACCGTCGTTGATGGAGCTGGCATTGGCAGCGGTTACCGTACCGTCTTTGACGAAGACGGGCTTCAATTGGCGCATTTTCTCAAAATCCACGCGATCCAGCTCTTCATCTTGATCGATGTCGGTTGCTACACCTTTTCGGTCGCGGATTTTCACTTTCACGATTTCATTGCTAAACCAGCCGTGGTCGCGGGCATGCAAGCTGCGCTTGTACGATTCGATGGCGTAATCATCCTGTTTGTCGCGACCGAACCCGCATTCCGATGCGCATAATTCCGCGGCATTCCCCATGTGATAATCCTTGTACACATCCCATAAGCCGTCTTTCAATATGCCGTCTTCGGCTTTCACATGACCCAGTTTGTTCCCGAAGCGCTGCTGGGGAAGATAAAACGGGACGTTGCTCATGCTTTCCATACCGCCGGCAACCACGATGTCCGATTCGCCAGTTTGAATCTGGTTGGCTCCCATCATAATCGCTTTCATGCCTGATGCGCAGACCTTGTTGACCGTGGTACTGATGGTGCGGTCGTGCAATCCGGCTTTGAGTGCGGCTTGTCGCGCTGGCGCCTGCCCCACTCCGGCGGTGAGAACGTTTCCCATGATCACTTCCGTCACCACATCCGGCGAGACCTTGGCTTGTTTCAAGACGCCGCCGATCGCTGTGGCTCCGAGTTCGGGAGCTGTCATGGAGGCCAGTTTTCCGCCGAAGGAGCCGATTGGGGTGCGAACACCGTCGATGATCACTACAAATGACATATGGATATGGATTTAGAGTTCGGATTCGTCACGCCAAGAAACCAGTTGCCAGGCTTGGGTCGAATCGCTTCGGGTTAAGATGAAATTGGTGGCGCCGTCGGTGCGATACACGGTGGATTGATCCAACATCACCATCAGATTGAACCGTCGGATGACCTGGGCGCGTGTTTTACTGTCGTTCTGAAAGAAACTGCTGATATTGTTCCACTGCAACTGGATATCGCGGGAGGTGGAAAACAATCGGGTTGTGGCATTCAGATCTTCCGCGCGGCCCCAACTCACATCCACATTCAACTCAGGGTCTCGATAAACGAAGATGAATTCGGGATGGATAAGCGGTCCGTACAACGTGGTGTCGCGCAGCTGATACGCGTTCTGAAACCGGGTGTAGAACCCTTCAACGGTCACCGGATTGCCCAGAATATCTTCGAGGATATCCGAATCGTCAAGCGCAGGGGAAAATGGATTGATACAGGACATCAACACCACAATTGGGAAAAGCCATATGAGGAGTTTCCTCCTCATGCGATCGCGCGTTCCAGATCATGGATGAGATCGTTCACGTCTTCGATTCCGACGGATAGGCGGATGAGTGAATCATTCAAGCCGGCAGCCCGACGTTGATCGACGGGTATGGATGCGTGTGTCATCGACGCCGGATGCGAAATCAGCGATTCCACGCCTCCCAGACTCTCTGCCAACGTGAAGACCTTGGTGCGGCTCATCACGTGAAACGCGGTTTCGAGCGAATCATCGTGCAGGGTGAAGGAAACCATCGCACCAAATCCGCTCATCTGAGACTGGATGAGTGAATGACCGGGATGCGATTCGAAACCGGGCCAACGCACGCTTCCCACTTTGGGGTGTTTGACCAACCATTTCGCGATTTCCGTGGCATTTGAGCAGGCCCGATCCATCCGGACCGCCAAGGTTTTGATGCCACGTAGGGTGAGGTAGCAGTCCATCGGCCCTGGCACGGCGCCTGTCGCCTTTACTTGAAAACGCATGTTGGCGATGACCTCTGGATGGGAGGAGCAAATCGCGCCGCCGATCACATCCGAATGGCCGCCTAGATACTTGGTTGTGGAATGGACCACCGCATGCGCACCCAGATTCAGGGGTTGCTGCAAATAAGGGGACGCGAACGTGTTGTCGACCACGGTGATCACGCGTGGGGAATGGGCTTCGGCCAATTTGGCGACGCCGCGGATGTCGACGATATTCAGAAGGGGGTTGGTGGGAGTCTCCATCCAAATCATTCGCGTGGATGGATTCAGCAAGGCTTTGATCAGCGAAAGATCGGTCATGTCCACGAAATGGAAACGGATGCCGAACGGCTCGAAAACTTGCGTCATCAGGCGATAGGTCCCACCATACAAGTCGTTGCTGGATATGACTTCATCCCCCGGACGCAGCATTTTGAACATGGCGTCCATCGCTGCACAACCGCTGGCAAATGCGGCGCAATCCGTGGCGTTTTCGAGTCCGGCAAGCAATTGTTCGAGCGCTGTGCGGGTCGGGTTTGTTACACGGGCATACTCATGGCCCTTGTGAACACCAGGTGAATCTTGGGCGTAGGTTGAGGTCTGAAAAATCGGGGGCATGACCGCGCCAGACGTGGCTTCGGGCGATTGCCCGGCGTGGATGACCAGACTGTTGAAGCGTAATTGTTCCATACCCGTAAGGTATGGAAAAGCCCTTTCAATAAGATGGGTCGAGTGACAACATCAATCGAGCTTGTGCCGCTTTTGTTTCATCACCGACCGTGGTGTAAAGTTCCAACAGCAACGACCAAACCATTTCCGGTTGTTCGGTGGACATACTCGCACGTTCAAGCAGGTTGATAGCTCGAGAATACAGATTCGCGGGGATGGTATCGTCATCACCTTGATACAACAGAACCAGATTACTGGTCATCATGGCGGCATAGATCACATCCTCTTCGTCGGCATCGCTCATCAGAGCTTCGGCTTCATCCACCAAAGGGAGCCAATGGTCCGAATCGGCTTGTTCCAACAACCGTTCCGCCAATTTATACAGCACTTTGGCCAGAAGATGGGGTTCGTTCCGACTCGACAATTGATATCGAGCCTCATCGAGACGATCGGCGCGGATCAGAACATTGATGTATCCGTTCTGCAAATTCTGATCCTCCGGTTTCAGCAACAGCGCTTGTTCATAGGAAGCGATGGCGGCTTCCGACGATCCGGCCACGTCATACAAGTGAGCGATGCGGGTCCAGAGGGACCCTGAGTTGGAAACATCCCGCTCAAGAGCTCTTTCGAGAATCAGGATCCCATCGCGGATGCGTCCGGTTTTGAGATACAACTCCGAATAAAGGGTGTAGGAGAGGAGGCTGTCTGGACCGAGCACAATGGCCGTGGCCATGTGATCCAAACCGGTCATGAAATCACCGCGTTGAGACAACGGATCATTCAGAATGGTCTGGGCGTGCTGAATTTCGACCAACCACGGTTCCGCTTTATGCGATATGGCATAGGCAGATGGATCTGCCGCCGTTTGTTTCGTGCTTGTGCACGATGCCATAAAAAGGAGGATGAGGATCGCGCCCCATCCTCCGATGACATCAAAGACCGGCTTTTTGCTGTGCTTCAAGTGCTTTTTCGGTCATGCCCAACATGGTATACACACGGAAAAGGAACATCCAGTAATCCGTGTTGTCGCCGTCGAGTTCGGCGGCGCGTTCGTTGTAGGGGAGCGATTGTTCAAGGAACGCACGACCAGCTTGGTCGAACGCCGTAGCGGCGGCGTTATCGCTTGTCGCATTGCGTTTGTCGAACTGCGCCAGTCCACGGTTGTAGTAGATGGTTCCAAGCGCGTTGTAAGCAAACGAGTTGGTGTCGTTCAATTCGATGGAGCGTAACAATTGCGCTTCGGCACGATCTGTCAAGTCCTCGATTTGAGACTCGGCTGCAACGGCATCCGACATGAAGCCGCTGAGCGTTTGGCGATACTGAGCGAGAAGCTCACGATTCGGGCGCGATTTGCGTTCTTCTTCACGGATCGTGCGATTCAGATCTTCGATGGATGTGTATGTGTTCCGAAGTTCATCCGCATGTGTTTGGGTGATGCTATAGATCTGAATGCCGTATACCAATCGGTATTGCGCATTCTCAGGATCCCGATCCACCAATTCGCCCAAGACTTCAATGGCTTGACTCGATTTGTTGCTTTGGATGTACAAATCCGCGAGTTCCTGAACCAATTCCACACTGGCAGGGAATAGTTCGATGCCGGTTTTCAGAATGGACTCCGCTTCGTCAAAGGATTTGTTTTGGATGTGCAACTGACCAATCCGCTGGTAACGGTATGCGGTTTGATCGCCCTCGCTTTCGATGGCGCGCTGGAAGGTGGCCAATGCGGACTCATTATCCCCCTTCATCAAGTACACTTCACCGAGAATTTCGAGGGTGTTCAGACTATCGGGTTGAATCGAGTAGGCATTGTTCAGATGTGCGATGGATTGATCGTACTGGACATCGGTGAGTTCCTCGTCCGGGTTCGCATTAAGCACGGCGATCGACGCGTTGTATTCTTCAACCCAGGTGTTGGTGCGATGCACTTCAATCAGAAGGTATTCCTGCCCTTGCTCGGGTTGAGACAGATACAGGTTTTCAGACGTGGTGAATGCGGAATCAGCTTGTTGAAAAAGGGGCGCGCGGTTCGGAATCGGTTCGCGTTTTCCTTGCTCCAAAAGAATGTACCCTCTGTAATAGTGGGCAAGCGGATTGGTCGGAGTCATCGCGACCGCCGCATCCGCCGACTCAAGCGCTTTCACATAATCACGGCGACTGAGGTTTAGTTTTGCGGATTCGATATTGGGATCGCCACCGCAGCTGACCAAAACAAGAACGGCGACTGTGAGGATCCCGATTCGGGTAAACATCGATTTCATACGGGTGTTGTTAATGAAACTTGAATAATTATCGTAGTTTTCAAAAGTAACCAACAATGAAAGCATCTGCAATGAAGGAAATCATTCAAACTCCGAATGCGCCAAAGGCGATTGGACCATACTCCCAAGCTGTAACCTACGACGGGCTCGTATATTGCTCCGGTCAGATTGGCTTGGACCCCGCAACGATGGAATTCGCCGGCGATACGGTGGATGCTCAGGCGGAGCAGGTCATGAAAAATCTGTCAGCTGTTTTGAAAGCCGCAGGATCGGGTTTCGACAAGGTGATCAAATGCACCATTTTCTTGGCGGATATGGGCGATTTTGCTGCCGTGAATGCCATTTACGGTCGATATTTCCCTGAAAATCCTCCTGCCCGGGAGACGGTCGCCGTAAAAACGCTGCCCAAAAATGGATTGGTCGAAATCGGGTGTATCGCCCACCGTTAAGGTAGGCTGAACTCGGCAGACGACTCATTTCCCATCCGGTCTCGCACATAGACCTCGACATGGCTTTTGCCGGAAGGCTTCCATCCTGGTAGGAAAAAGGTCAAACGACCTTGCAAATCCGATTCGGGGATGCCTCTCACACCGTTCACGGATATCCGCGCTGTGGACCAATTTACCCCTGAACGTTCATCGCGGATGGTGACGGAAACCACGGACTGATTTCCTCTTCTGGATCGTCTTGGATTGCTGATGACCGGGGGTATGGTGTCGACCAAAATTGTGTAGATGCCTGGACTCGATGTGTTAGCGCTCAACCATGGCCCGCTTTGTTGAGAACCGACAAATGCGAATGATTGGTCTTTTCCAGTACCATTGATTCGGTACACCCCGGCTCCGGGTTCGAACCCATTATTGAATCCGAGTCGGAACGAACGGCGGAACGGCTCCAACGGTTGCCAGATCTGCATCCTTAGTTGGTCGCTTTCCTCCCAATAACCGAAAGCCAAGTTAAGGGTATCATAAACGGCGTCTTCGGGAAGATCTAATGTCATTCGCCCATCCGGTGTGGCCAACACCCTCCCCGCATTCGGAAGGATGCGATGAAAAGTCAGGTCGTCGAATGTGATGTCGTTAGGTAGGGATATGGCGCGACCACGATCCAATGTCGGGTAGAACACGGAATCTTGGACCCATACGCTGTCGATCGATTGTTTGAGAACCCACCAATTATGAAACGGTTCAAATCGGTTCTGAAGCTGTCGAACCGTCGCTCCGGTCGGATGCAGGCGTTGCTGATGACCCTCCAACCGGATGGATTCCGGTTCCGTTTCGGCTGATGCGGGTTCTACGCGGTTCAAGACACCACTCATGGTAGAGACGTTTCCAGCGATATCGTAAGCGGTGATGGAGATGTCGTGACGTCCCAACGGAAGGTCCAATTTCCCGCCGTTTCCAATCGTCCGATAAAACGGCAGGGTATTTCCGTCATGAAGGTGAAGGCGTTGAAAGGCACGCCGATTCTGCTGGAGGATCGGAAAGATCCGATCGATCTGCATCATGTTCTGATTCTGCAGGGGAAAGGAGTCGACTTGCGAGACGAATACAAGATTTTTGTTCACACGCAGCTCGAGGCGGTACACGGCGAACACATTCCGCATATGATCGGAACGGTCGGAAACTTGCACCGCCAGTCCGACGGGTCCTGTAGTGGTGATGGGGCTGAAACGATAATCGGTCCCATCCGCACTGATCGACGCCAACACATTGGCTCTGCGGCCTTGAATGAGCGTGGATTCATGCAAGGGTTCTATGGCGACGCCTTGAAAGCGTGGAGCCACCTTGTCTGCCATGTCGAAGCCAACCAAAAACGGATTGATCGCATGATTGCTTGGGGACCGCACTTCGAAATGAAGATGCGCAGGCCCGGCTCCGGTATCGCCGCTCCATCCGATCACATCGCCGGCTTTAAAGCGTATGTCGTACGAGTCCATCACCCGATCAAACAGGAAAATCGATTCGGCTACGCGGATGGAATCCACGACCTGTTCAATTTTCGGCGAAAAATTCCGCATGTGGGCATAGACGGTGAAGGATCCATCGTCGTGCTTAAGGTATAAGGCATAGCCATAACCGAGAGGTGAGATGAGCACCCTGTGTAAGACGCCGCTTCTCGATGCATACAAAGGAAAACCTGTGCGCCCCTGGGTTCCGTAATCGATGGCGGCATGGAAGTGCGCGGTGCGCGTTTCGGCAAAGGTGGAGGAGATGTACAGGCTGGGATCGATTGGAGACAGGTACATCACGGTATCCGCAAGAAAGGTCGGTCGAGGCGGGAAGATCGAGGCGAGAACCAGTAAAAAAATCATGAATCGCGGCCAACCCGAACGGTTAAGGTCGATAGGCCGTCTTCCAACGTTGCGACGAGCACATCCCCTGGTTTGACCGCCGAAACGCCTTTCGGCGTGCCTGTGAAGATAAGATCACCCGGATGAAGCGTGAAATACGTTGATAAGAACGCGATGAGCGACGGAACGGAATGAAGCATGTCGGATGTGGAGCCATTTTGGCGTACCTCTCCGTTAACGGTCAATGTCAATCTCAATTGTCCCGGATCGGAAACGTCGGATGCGGGCACAAAGCGGCCCAGAGGTCCGAATGTGTCGAGTCCTTTGGCCAAATCCCAGGGATGTGATTTCGCTTTGAGGTCGGACTGGATGTCGCGCGCGGTCATGTCCAGCCCAATCGCATAACCGGCCACATGGGAAAGAGCGGATTCGATCGGGATGTGTTTTCCTCCAGTACCGATCGCCACAACCAATTCCACTTCATGATGGACATCGGACGTGACGGATGGGATCCTGATCTCATCCCCATCAAAAATGATGGTCGTTACCGGTTTTGTGAAGACGACAGGGCGATCCGGAATCGGATTGTTCAGTTCTTTCGCATGTTCGGCATAGTTGCGTCCGATGCAAAAGAGGGTATGGGCGAAGAGGTTCGGAAGACCGGGTAGGGACAAACGTGACATAGCGTCAATTTACAAAAAAAGCCTCTGGGAAGTACCCGAGAGGCTATTTTTTACCTACCTAACAAATGGGGATTTACGCTTCGGCGACAACCGAAACGAATTGACGGTCGTTCTTTCCTTTGCGGAACGTGACACGTCCAGCGCTGAGCGCGAACAAGGTGTAATCTTTGCCCATTCCGACACCTTCACCTGGGTGGTAGGTGGATCCGCGTTGACGGATGATGATGTTGCCTGGAATGACCAATTGGCCGCCGAATTTCTTCACGCCCAAACGCTGGGAATGTGAATCGCGACCGTTCCGAGTAGAGCCTCCGCCTTTCTTATGTGCCATGGTGTCTGAATTCCTTAAGCGTTGATGGCGTCAATACGGATCTGGGAGAGCTTTTGGCGGTGGCCGGTCTCTTTCTGATATCCGTGGCGACGTTTCTTTTTGAAAACGATGAGTTTGTCGGCTTTGACTTCACCCAAGAGCGAAGCTTCCACTTTCGCACCTTTGACAACCGGGGTGCCGACTTTCACTTTGCCCTTGTCGTCTTGAACGAGAAGGACTTTGTCGAAGCTGAGTTTTTCTTCTGTACCTGCCTGACGGTCAACAAACAACACCTGATTAGGGGTGACTTTGTACTGATGTCCGCCGATTTCTACAATTGCAATCATGGTTGCCAACGTGTCGATAAAGTTTCGGGATAGACGCCAAATTTATCGCTCAAAACTCAAAAAAACAAATAAATATTTGGCCTTAGGACTTCCTGACGCCCTTATAAATACCTGTTTTATTCACGTGACCGATGTATTTGCCAACCACCTTCACTTCTTCGAATATTCCGGGTTCGATTCGGATATTCTCATACTCTTCGTTGGCGGGTTGCAGCGTGAGTCCGTTTGACCCATAATAGATGCGCTTGAGCGAGGTTTCGCCATTGTACATCACCGCTCCGATATCGCCATCTCGGATGTCCTCATCCACCAGAAGCACAAAATCGCCATCGTAAATGCCTTCGTTGCGCATGCTTTGTCCGGAGACCCGCAATGCGAACAGTTTGTTCAGATTCGGAAACAGATGTTGCAGCGTGATGGTGCCTAAACTCGATTCCACAGCTTCTTGCAAATATCCGGCTGTGATGATGCCTCGGATGGGGATGCCGCCATAGGTTGGTTCTTCAGGCACAACCTTGCGTTTTTTCTCATAACGGGGGTGCAAATCATACTCGCTGTCTTCCCCCTTCACCAGATATCCTTTCTTGACCAACGACTGCAGGTTTTGCGTCACGCTGTTCGGGGAACGGAATCCGAACGTGTCGGCGATCTCCCGGTACGTGGGCCAGATGTCGTTATCTTTCTTGTAGGTGAGGATATAATCGAAAAATTTCTTTTGTTTCGATGTCAGCTGTGCATTGTCCATGGTAGATACTGTATGATATATGTGCAATAAATGAACAATTCATGTAAAGGTCAAGCGATGAAACCATCTTTTTTTCTAATCCTTCTATGTTTCTCGCTCGTTTTGGGATGCAAACCTGCCGAAGTGGCGGTCAAATCACGGTCGGATGACCGTATGCGCGTGTCCGAGGCCCGTGCCGAAAAAGATGTGAATTCCCTTCTAAACTTGGTTTCCAACCCTGATCATGTTGTTCGCGACGCCGCCTGGCGCGCCTTGGCCAATGTGACGGTGGAAAACACCGATACTCTGATATCGTTGGCACTGGACGATGAATCCCACCTCGCCTTCTTTTCCCTCAGCACGCAAACCCTGAAATCGGACCAACTCCGTCAACTCGAGCAGGTATGGACCGAGCGCGAGGATCTTCGAATCCCCATCAGCATGGTTCTCGGACTTACTGGTGACAAGCAAACCCGTGAGGTTCTCCTCTCCCATGTGGAAGCAAGTTTCAACACACCCTGGGAAGCCGAATTCGCATTGGCATTGACACGTCGATTCTTGGTGGATGCACCGGTTTCGAATGAATTGAATGCTGTTCTAGACCGCATCACACAATCTCCATCCCCCGACATTCAAAGAGCGTGGCTATACGGATTCTACCGCAGTCCCATCGTTTGGCTCGATTCGCTTCAGGCCGAGCGGATGTTCGTCTACTTGAACGATCATCATGCCGCGATGGATCCGTTTGTGAAGCAAAACCTTGTCGCGATTTTGGCCAAAGCAAAGCATCCGTCGTTATCGGATTTTTTGTTGAGCCAGTTGGACACACCGCAAACGCACACCTTTCGGACCGAGGTCGTGCGGGCCATATTCCGATATCCGGCTCTGAGTGAAGCCCGTGCGAACAGTCTCAAGATCGTATTGGAGGGAGCCCTGGATGAACAGAATGTTCCCCTGGCTCTGGACATCTTGAACAGCGCCAATCAGATTCCCTATGCCGCGCCCTTGGCACCTGTTTTGGCGGATCAGGTGATGGCTCGATCGGATGTCCCGGAGCCCATCATGTATGCCGCCATGCGCATCAAAGGGCTCAAACCCACATCCATCCCACAAAATCCTACCCTGACTCAAGATTACATCGGTTTGATGGGCGATTCGATTGCCGTGTACGAAACCATGCTGCGCCATCCCGATCCCATCCGAGCGTATCAGACACTGATGCGGATCGGTCTGAAATTGGAACAGGAAAGAAACTTGGCGGATGTGGTTCGACTCGGATTGTCGCATCCCGCTCCGCAAGTCGCGGATTTCGCAGTGGCGATGTTAAAGCGCACGGCGCTTTGGTCCCCAGCGGATGAGCAGAATTATGCCGAACTCGTGGTAGATGGTGAGAAGCGTCAAGCCCCGATTCCCGGGCTGATGGTGCCACCTTTTGAAACCATGATCACAAACCCGATCTGGATTTTGGAGACATCCGAAGGACGGATCGTGATCGAACTGGACGGACCCCGCGCACCCGCATCCACCCATGCGATCGTCACTTTGGCCAATGCAGGATATTATGATGGCACGTTTTTCCATCGTGTGATCCAGAACTTCGTGATCCAAGCCGGATTATCGTTCTCAGGTGAGCTGACCGAGCCAACCTTCACGGTTCCCACCGAAGGCATCGAAGCTCATTTCGAGCGGGGATCGTTGGGCGTGGCCAGTGCGGGTCGTGATACCGAGGGCGGTCAGTTTTTCATCATGCATCAGTGGGTCCCGCATCTGAATGGACGCTATTCCAACATCGGGAAGGTCGTGGAAGGGATGGATGTGGTCGACCGCATCTGGCAGGGCTCCCTCATCCATTCGTCCCGCATCGAACTACCGTAACGTTTGCTCCAATTCGAGGGACGCATTGCTTCGCTCATCGCGGTATTTCACGATGATGGCGCAGGAAAGGGACAGCCCTAGACCGGAGGCCCAGGTTCGATCGCCGCTCACCGGACGCGTGCCGGGCACCACGACCGCGTCCGCCGGAATGGCCTCACCACGCTCGAGAATGCGCTCATTCACGGCATCATAGACCGGAACACCGCGAGACAGCACGACGCCGGGTGCGATCACGGCGCGTTTCCCGACTCGGATGCCTTCCACCACCACGCTTCCAGCGCCGATGAAGGCATCGTCTTCAATCACAACGGGAGTCATGCCGATGGGTTCGAGCACACCGCCGATCTGAACACCGGCGGACAGATGCACGCGTTTTCCGATCTGCGCGCAGGAGCCAACGAGCACATGTGAATCCACCATCGTGCCCTCATCCACATACGCTCCGGTGTTGATGTAGCTCGGCGGCATCACGATCACGCCTTTGGCGACGAATGCGCCGCGGCGGATGGAGGTGCCACCTGGAACCACGCGAACGCCATTGGCAGTCGTGAAGTGCTGGGGCGGAAGATTGTGTTTGTCCACGAATCCTCCATCCATTTCTTTCAATACGCCGGCTTTGAAGGCATCCAGAATGGCTTGCTTCACGTCGGGATTGGCCGTCCAACCGGTTTCGGATTCATTGGCACTACGAAGGTCACCGCGCTCGAGCGCATTCAATACAGATTCCCAATTCGACATGTTTATACTGGTATGGTGATGTGTTGCTCATGCCAATCTCTTACTCTGCGCGAAATCGCAGAAAGCGGATGGGAGGGAGGCATGTCGTTGGCATGAAGGGGCAATTTCACGGTATTCGTGGAAATGTGCCCGTCCAGCATGAGGATGGTTTTGACTGGAACCGGATTGGATGTGAGAAACAGCGCGGCACTGGCTTCTTTCCAAAGGGCGATGTCATCGGGAGTCAGCGCACCGGCCAATGCCAGTTCCACATAGGTCCGAGTCGCATCGGGCCAAATGTTGCCGGCAACGGAAACGAGTCCACGGGCGCCGAGAGGAGCAAACTCACTCATCAGCGGGTCATCGCCGCTGAAGACCTGCACATCACGGGCCGCCGCCACATAGGCTGCGAACTGTTCTTCGGAACCGCTTGCCTCTTTGATGGCCCAGAAATGGGGATGGGATGCGAGTCGACGCACGGCGTCTTTGTTCAGCTGACATCCCGTCCGACTCGGCACATTATAGAGCATGCACGGACGCGTTGCCGTGTTCAGCAATGCCGAAAACCATGCATATTGGCCATGTTCGCCGGGTTTGGAGTAGATCGGCGTTACCATCAGGTACGCATCGAGGCGTTGGGTCTCGAGATACCGCAGCCACGTGAGTGTGCCGGGCAGATCGCAACCTCCCACGCCGCACATCACCGGAACGGTGAGATTCAATGAGCTGGTGAAGGCGACAATGCGCCGACGTTCCTCATCGCTCAGGTTTAAGCCTTCCCCGGTGCTACCGAGGATGACGATGCCGTTTCCGGCGGATTCCTGCATTCGCAGCAGGGTTTCGAAATCGGTTAAAGACAGCTCGCCATCGGCCGTAAGCGGCGTGACGACGGCGGTCCAAAGTACAGGATTCATGATACGTGTGGTCTTAGGGTGGAAAGATGTTGACGTATCACCTGATGGAACGCGAACAGACCCGGATCTCGGACGATTGCCGGATTCAGGATCCATTCAGCGGCTTGAAGCGCGCCTTCGGCGAAAATACGCCGATTCAGGGCTTCGTGCCGGAGTGTGATCCGCTCGGTAGCGGTGCTCACGGTGAGTTCATGTTCCCCGACCACATCGCCGATCCGTTCGGATGAGATGTCGGCGGGATGTCCCAACCACTGGCGCCAGCTCAGAGCGGTACCACTGGGTGCGTCCAATTTCTGCGTGTGGTGCGTCTCGCGGATGCCGAACCCGGCATCGGGCATCAGCTCGGGCGCCAATCCCAAAATGGGAAGGATTTCGCGCACGAGATGCATCCCCAAACTGAAATTGCTGGCATAGATCCAGCGGATGTTCTGTTCGGACAGGATGCGGGAGAACGCCTCGGTTCCACCTGGAAAGGTGAAACCGGTGCTGCCGCATACCACGGGCAGTTTGGTTTGGAGCAGAAGCGGGATGTGTGACAGGAACGCATCGCCGGGGAGGAAGCTGATCACGACGTCGCAACCCGATAGCGCCGCTTCGGAAGCGGGATTCGTGCGGTTGAACGTTGTGACGGACAAACCATTTCGTTGCGTGGCCACATTGGCGACCTCCGATCCGGTTTTCCCGCTGCCTAACAGGGCGATGTTCATGAACTCCTCTTTGTTTCGATCAGGTGATGTCGGGAATTCCACCTTCAGAGGATGCGGGCAAGTGAAAAGCGTTTGCGAATGCAGGAGCCTTTCACCTAAAGCGCTCCATGCGTCCCATTCCCATAGGACCCATGACAGTCGATGGGATTCAACCCGATCAACCAATCCGACCCGCTTCCGACACGGACCGAATTTCGGCAGGACGCCCCATCACGCATTGTCAACGGCTTCGGTGCCTCGAATGCGCTGCCTGGCGGCTGCACCTCTTCAGGAAGTGCTAAGATAAGAATCAATGTTGAATGTTGAAGTTTGAATGTTGAAAAAAGACATCCCTGTCTGATTCATTCAACATTCAGCATTCAACCTTCAACATTTATCCTAGAGGCGTAAAGGCCTGAATCCCCGTGATATCCCTTCCGAGGATGAGCCCATGGATGTCATAGGTGCCTTCGTAGGTATTCACGGATTCGAGGTTCACCATGTGGTGGATCACGCGGTATTCGCCGGTGATGCCGTTTCCGCCGTGCATATCGCGTGAGACGCGGGCGATGTCGAGTGCCTTGCCACAGTTGTTGCGCTTGGCCAAGGAGATCATGCTCGGATGGGCGATGCCTTGGTCTTTAAGCTGTCCCAAACGGAATGCCAACAATTGCATGGTGGTGATGTCGGTCGCCATGTTCGCCAATTTGGTCTGGATCAGTTGGTTGGCTGCGAGAGGATGTCCGAATTGCTTGCGCTCGAGCACATACGTGCGCGCACGATGGAAGCAATTTTCCGCCGCGCCGATCACGCCCCAAGCGATGCCATAGCGGGCGTTGTTGAGGCAGGAGAACGGACCTTTAAGTCCGGCCACCTTCGGCAGATAGTTCTCATCCGGAACAAAACAATCTTCCAAGGTGATTTCGCCCGTCCAGCTGGCACGAAGCGACATTTTGTTGTGCGTGACCGGCGTTCCGAACCCCTTGAACCCGCGTTCGACGATGAATCCGCGGATGACGCCCTCATCCGATTTTTTCTCTTTCGCTTTGGCCCAGACGATGGCGATGTCGGCGATCGGGGAATTCGTGATCCACATCTTCGCGCCGTTCAAGATCCATCCGCCATCCACTTTCAGGGCGGTGGTGGTCATGCCACCGGGATCGGAGCCATGGTCGGGCTCGGTGAGTCCGAAGCATCCAATGAGTTCGGCGGACGCAAGTTTGGGAAGGAAGCGTTGTTTCTGCTCTTCGGTGCCAAAATCGCTGATGGGGTACATCACCAACGACGATTGAACCGACATGAAGGAGCGGTAAGCCGAATCGACGCGTTCGACTTCGCGCGCGATGAGTCCGTAGGCCGTGTACGACGCACCCACGCCGCCATACTCCGGCTCGATGGTGGAACCCAAAAGGCCGAGTTCGGCCATTTCAAGCGGGATTTCCCTTTCGAAAATCTCTTCCTGATTGCCACGCATGGCGCGGGGTTCGAGTTTGGATTGCGCGTAGTCGCGCGCGGTTTCCATGATCATGCGATCGTCTTCGTTGAGGAGGGATTCGAACTGGAAGACGTCTTCGAAATTGAATTTGGACATGGCGAAGATGGGGAAAGAGCGATGTTTGATGACAATCGGAATTTACGGCTTTTCTAACCCTTGTCGCCGGAGAATCGTTGCCTAAATGACGTTCAGTCCAAATTGGGAGCAGGAATTCGCTTGATGGTCGTACTCCGGAATCCGGAGTTTCCACCTCCGCTGTAGGAATACCATTCCTTCAACCCCGTATCGTCGTATTGCATGCTGTGGGAGGAACCTCCGGCCAGGTAGGAAACAACTTGAACATAGCGGACATGTGGACGCACTTTCCGGGTCAATCGCAGAGGCAAGGGCATCAAGATCTGCTCTGTGCCTGACGCTAGAATCACGGTGTTCGAACTGCTAAAATTGGCTGGAACGGATTTGAACGTGAGAACGGGATTGGTAGGAGGATCGATCCAGAATCCATGTTCAGTTTCGATGATCGTCCCGGTTGTGGATGACAAAACACTCCACGTTGTGTCCGAGCCGGTAACCGAGCGCGACAATTCGTCGACTCGCACTTCATAATGGGTTTCATTGCCAACCACCGATTTATTGGTGAAGACATATTGCTCGAACTTGACGGGTGTGGTGCCCGAATTGTGTTGAAAGGCCCAACGATCTCCAACGGATACACTGAACAGTTCGACCAATGGCGCATCCTTGCTCTGCATCATGAAGTTGGTGATCGAGCCATACGTGACTTGAGAAATGTAATTGTAATTGGGTACCGCCACCTCGAAAGTGTAAGGTCTGTGCATGGTTCTGGGCGACATCCGGTAGACATGATGGATTGGATCGTAAACGGCAACCATGCCTGATTTTTTTTCCGTGATGGTGACCGTATTGTGCAAAAATCTCGTATTCGTCATGTATTCCCACACTTGTAATATGAGATTTTCAGATGGGTAGTGATTCAAGATGACAGACGTCACCGCAGGTTCTGACATGGCAAATGCCACCGTTGCACTGTCAGTGTCCACCGCATGGATCATGGCGTTGAACGACGCATTGTGAATGACAGGAATCGCGTGTGTGTTGGAGGATGATTGCAGTGCCATCGTTTCAACGTTGACACCCCGCACAAGTAAATCCGCGACAGCGGTTGTCACATCTTGAGTGGATCCGTTAGTCATCTTTCTTGTTACGGCGATGTCTTTGTGTTGAAGCACCGGTGCCAAGGTGATGGTAATGGTGCTGTCTTTAAACGCCGTAAAGTCGGCGATGGAGGTTTGAAAGCCGGATTTATGGACTAGTAGGGATGTCTGAACACCTCTTTCGATGATAAGATCTGCTGTACTTGTGGCAAGGGTGGTATCGCTTACCACGTCTCCGGCTGGATCCAACAGCCATATCGTCGCCCCACTGACCGAAACAGAAAGTTGGACGGAAATTAGCGTTGGGGGTGGATCCGTGATGATATGATCCTTGCAAGCGGTCAGACTTCCGGCGATGGCGATGAGTAAAAGGATGTTTCGAATCGGGTTCATGGGGGCGCTCCACGTATTGCTACGAACCAAAGTACGTGTCAATTAGAACAGATTCAACGATTGCTTCTCCCATTTGACATAGTTAGCTTAGCTAATATGAAACTCGTGAACATGCATCAGGCCAAAAGCCAATTATCGAAGCTGGTGGAGGAGGCCCTCGCCGGACAAGATGTGATCATCGCCCGAAATGGCGTTCCGACGGTTCGGTTGACTCGTTTCAAAGACGACATTCTGCGGACACCAGGCGCGCTTAAAGGTGAACTTATCATACCAGACGATTTTGACGAGCTTGACGAAGAGATCATCCGGGATTTTGAAGGGTCGGATGACGATGAACTATTTAATTGATACCCACATTTTGCTGTGGTGGCTCGCTGAAAGTCATCTGTTACCCAAACCCATTCGGACGATTCTAGAGAAGAAGCCGGTTTGGATGAGTGTCGTCAGTCCATGGGAAGTGTACACCAAAGAGCAGAAGGGAAAATTGGTTCTTCCTCCCACGTTTGATCATGCCATTCGCAGTACCGGCTTCATTCGCTTGGATGTGGACCTGAACCACGTGATCGATTATCGTTCGTTGCCACGCCATCACGCTGATCCGTTTGATCGGATGCTCATCGCTCAGGCTCGGGTCGAGGGACTAACCCTCATCACAGCTGATAATCGCTTTACGAAGTATGATGTGGCTGTGAAGCTGGTTCAGCCTTAGCCCATCAGCGCCTTCCCGATCACCATTCGTTGCACCTCACTGGTGCCTTCGCCGATTTCGAGCAGTTTTGCGTCGCGAAGGAACCGTTCGGGATGGTATTCTTTCGTGTAGCCATATCCGCCATGGATCTGGATGGCATCCAGCGCGGCTTGCGTCGCTTTTTCGGACGTGAACAGCTTCGCCATGCTCGCTTCCATCGTATGCGGTTTGCCGTTGTCTTTGAGCCAGGCGGCTTTATGGACCATGTTTCGGCCCGCTTCCAAATTCACCGCCATATCGGCCATTTTGAAGCGGATGGATTGGAAATCGCCAATCGGTTTGCCGAATTGTTTGCGTTGGGCGGCGTAGTTCACGGATTCTTCCAAGCTTCCGCGGATGATGCCAACACCGAGTGCCGCGATGCCGATACGTCCACCATCCAATACTTTCATGGTGTCGATGAAGCCACGGTTCAACTCCCCGAGTTGATTCTCGGCGGGGATGCGGACATCCTCGAAGTACAACTCACACGTGTCGGAACTGTTCATGCCGAGCTTGTGAAGTTTGGGTCCGTGCGAGAATCCTTTGGTTCCTTTTTCCACAATGAATGCGGTGACGCCTTTCGCACCTTTTTCACGGTCGGTGACGGCCAATACCACGAAGATTTCCCCCACAGATCCTTGCGTGATGAAGATTTTCGAGCCGTTGATCACCCACTCATCGCCATGTTTCACAGCGTTGGTTTTCATGTTCGAGGCATCACTTCCGGAACCGGGTTCGGTGAGGCACCAGCCTCCTAATTTCGTGCCAGTGGCAAGAGGAATGAGGAATTTGAGTTTCTGTTCATGAGTACCGGCTTGAGCGATGTGTCCAGAGCAAAGCGACGTGTGCGAGGCGACGGTTAGCGCCAAGCTCGCATCCCAACGGGCGATTTCTTCGATGAGCAGTGCGAAGGCGAGAATGTCGGATCCGCCGCCGCCATAGATCTCTTCATGATAGAGTCCGAGCAAGCCGGTTTCGGCCAGAAGGGGGATGAGTTCGGATGGGAACTGGCACGACATGTCGCGTTCGATCACGGTCGGAGCGACATGGCGCTCAACGAATTCACGGGCAGTATCGCGGATGAGGAGATGGTCTGGGGAGAGAGAGAAATTCATGGAAAAATATTTACAGGAGGACGGGTGGAAGGGAGGAAAAATAATGTTAATCCGATAAAAAAGCGCTTTTTAAAGAATATTTACAGGAGGAGGGGGGGGGGATGTAGAATAATTACAGGGAGGATGGGTGGATGAGAGTTTTTATTAAAGACGCTTAAAAATTGGCACAGATTTAGGAACGAAAGTGTTGGGATATGGGGATTCTGTGAATGATATTCAGCTATGGAACACTCGGAACTTAGCGGAAATATTATTCAGGCGGCGATGCGAGTTCACACGGAGCTTGGACCTGGACTGCTAGAATCCGTCTATGAATCCTGCTTGGAAATGGAGCTGAATGAACTTGGACTTTCAGTGGCTAAACAAGTTGATATTCCCGTTTATTACAAAGGAAAATCCATGGGATTCGGTTTCCGTGCCGATCTAATTGTTGAAAAGATCATCATCATTGAGCTGAAATCGGTAGAATCATTGCAACCGATCCACAAAGCCCAACTCATCAGTTACATGAAGTTGTTGCGATTGCCAATTGGGTTATTGATCAATTTCAACACGCCACATTTACGAGATGGCATACGGCGTTTAGCCTTGAGATAATACATAATCTCCCATCCTCCCATCCTCCCTGTTAATTCTTCTTCACCCGAAGACCCAGGACACCCCGCGGCCTTCCTCAGGATCGGGGTAGTTCCAGGTCACCGCGCCTTGGTCGCAGGCATACATGCAGGTGCCGCACTCGATGCAGTCTTCGAACTGGAAATGCACTTTCCCGCCCTCATCTTTCACATAACAATTGGCCGGACACACATAGGTCGTGCACTGATGCGGACACCCACTGTTGCAAATGTCCGTATCCACCAGGATATGCGGTTTCGCGTCAGTCCGGGCTTGATTCACATACCGCACTTTACCCAAGCGTTCGGCGATGGATGTTCGACTCATAACGATCGTCCTCCTTTGAAGCCCAATTTGATCATGGTCCACAGATTCGAAAATTTATTGATGGATCCCATCAGCATGGCCGATGTCTTGTCCGTCGGCGTATTGTCGATGGTGAAGAAGCGGCGCCCGAACTCATTCACCACTTTCGGCACACTGGTGAACATCTCTTTTTCATGCAGGAATTTCACGGCGCCCTGAAACTTCCTCAAATCTTTCAAGACATAACTTGCTTCCAATTTTTCCATGTAGGCTTGAAGGGATTTGATGCCGAAATCATTCCGTTCTTTGGCATCCGCGATCGTTTCAGCGGCGAGGATGCCACTTTCCATCGCGAAATCCATCCCTTGAATGGCTTTTCCGGAATTCAACAGCAGATTCGCCGCTTCGCCGGCGATCAAGACCCCATCACCCACTAATTTCTTGGGCATGGCCCGCATATCGCCGGTGGAAACCACATGCGCGGAATATTCTACCGTTTCGCCGCCTTTGAGCATGTCTTTCAGGACCGGATGTTGCTTGAAATCGCTCAGCACATCATACACTTTCTTCTGGTCGCTGAGGGTTTCGCGCATCGATTTCAGGTTCAATACCAAGCCCAGTGAGACGCTGTCTTTGTTGGTGTATAAGAATCCGCCACCTTCCACGCCGCCACTGGCTTGACCGATGAACTCATTCGTTAATCCGGCATCTCCGGATAGTTGGAAGCGGTCTTCCAACACGGCGCGATCAAAACGTATGACTTCTTTGATACCGGTGGCCATGTAATCGGCCGGCACATACGCCGTTTGCATGCCGATCTTGCGAACAAGCAGGTTATTGACACCTTCGGCCAGGATGATGGAATCGGCATAAAACTCATCCCCACCAGCCTTGATGCCGACGGCTTTCCCGTTTTTGAGAATCACATCCTCCACTAATATGCTGGTGGCGAGTAACGATTCGTCCGCAAAATCACTCGCTGCAATGGCTTCTTCCACTTTGGATGCCAGCCAAGCGTCGAACTTTGCCCGAAGCACGATGATGCCTTTGTACGGCGGTTCGTTGAAATGCTCGGATTTGAAGTCGATCGAAAACGCGGATGTCTCATCCAAAAAGGTGAGGCGGCGATGATTCACGAATCGCTCGAACCCGGCTTTTTCTTCCCAATAATCGGGAACGAGGTCGTTCAGGCGGGTTCCCCAAAGCACGCCACCCGATACGTTTTTCGCGCCACTGAATTCGCCCCGTTCGATGAGCAGGAATTTCAGGTTTCGACGGGCGAGGGTGAGGGCCGCGGAGAGTCCGGCGATGCCGCCACCGACGATGATGCAATCGAATTTATCGTCCATAAACGGTTTTCAGTTCCGCGATCAGCGGCGGAAGGATTTTATACAGATCACCGACCAAGCCGTAGGTGGCGTATTGGAAAATAGGAGCGTCGGCGTCTTTGTTGATGGCGACGATCACTTTGCTGTTGAGCATGCCGGCCACATGTTGGATGGCGCCCGAAATACCGATCGCGAAATACAGGGTGGGGGAAACCACTTTTCCGGTCTGACCGATTTGCGCCGTCGCCGGAAACATGCCCGTTTCAACTACGGCCCGCGAAGCACCGATCGCCGCACCGGTGACCGAGGCGAGTTCTTCGATGAGTTTTTTGCCTTCGTCGTCTTTGATGCCTCGTCCGGCTGCGACAACCACTTGCGCTTCGTTCAGATCGACCTGGCTGCCTGCGCTCGATAGGATTTCTTTGAGAAGGATGCGGATGTCGCCAGGTTGGTAATTTATTTTTGTGATGCGGGGTGTGGACGGCGCCGTGGTGGCATCGTAGGATCCGGACCGCACGGAAATCAGCACGAGATCGGACTTGGCTTCGGTCTGTGCAAGGATTTTCGAGGCCATAACAGGACGAGTAGCACTCACGCCACCTGAAATCAGGTCAAAGCCCGACACATCCGGGAGTGCGGCCGCGCCGAGGGAGGATGCGAGGGCTCCGAGCACGTCTTTTGTCGCTTCGGTGGATGCGCACGCAAACACAGAGGGTTTCGCTGTGGACAGAATCTGGGAAAGCGCCTGTGTGAGGGGCTGATTCAGATGGGAGGCGAAGATGGGATCGGCGACGGTGAAGATCTCG
>CAYPOI010000012.1:0-36219 GCA_964412365.1 uncultured Chitinophagales bacterium
ACGATTGGTGGGTTTCTGATCTGGAATCCGGTGGTCGCACTACCGGTTATGCTAGCTATCATCGCCGTCGTTTGGGCGACGGATGTGGCTATAAGCCGCTGGAAAGACTGAAATGCACAACACCTTGCAAGAGTCCTCGATCGGATGATCCGGCATACGTGAACCGCAGCGGACCCAATCGCGTGTCATACGAAAATCCGATGCCGCCATTGAATATTGAATTGCGAATCGGCGTTGTGGCGGCACCAGCGAATAGAAACGCATAAGCTTCGGAATCCAAGCGATATCGGCTCTCCAACTCAGTCCATATGAACCTCTGAGCTTGCAATTCATCTTCCCTGTACCCTCGGAAGCTTAACGCTCCGCCGAATCGGTATTGGTTATCAGGCGCGATAGTGACGTCAGACACTTGAGCTCCGGCTTCCCCCATCCACGCCCAGACAATTCTACCGGATGTGGAACACAACATCATCCATCCGATTTCGCCTGTATTCACACGATCCCCATCACGGAAGCCCGTACCAGCGGAAATGATGGCGTTGCTGCCTAACGCGGAGTTCCACCGCATCCTCAGACCGGTCAACAATCTCGAGCCATCCGTAATACCAAGAGATGCCGGCGCGGTACCGACGGATGTCACCTGCTGCTCGACCCACGCACCGAGCGAATAGGATGCGTCGAGGTTCAGATCGGCACCAAGCGACCAACTACGACTGAAATACGTGGAATCCTGCTGATAAAGTCGGAGTCCGCCATACAGATTCCGATAACCGATCTCCGACACCAAACGCGTCTGCAAGGGCTGCATCCGTTCAAATTTCACATCAAATCGAGATCCAGGTGAGAACAAGTGGCGAAATTGAAGGTCGACCTGGCCAATCAATTCATTCCGGGTATATCCCAACAGGACATCGGTCCGGCTTTGCGAACGCTCGTCCACCTTGAACAAAACACCATCCGCATCCCCTATCGTGATGAGCCTCGGATCGTCGATGGTCCGATAATATCCGGTTTGCTGGAGTCGGCTCTGCAAGCGCTCCAATTCGGCGCGAGTGGCCGGTATATCGGCCTCGAAACGCATCACACGAAGCACATAGGCTTCTTTGATGATCTTGGCTCCATCCAATTTCAGAAATCCGATACGCACTTGTTCTTTGGCATCAATCCAAAGATCGATATGGATGCGGGATGATGCTGAATCAATTTCCGCCCGATGGATAGAGATGTCGGCATACCAATAGCCAGAGTCGTCGAGAAGGGATTTGAGGCGGGCGGTGTAGAGGGCGAAGGCCTCGTCGGAGTAGGGACCGACGGGCCGTTCAACCGCCTCGTATGTCGATCGTTGGCTGTCATCCGAATGGATTCGGATGTCGCCGAAGGATAGTTGTAGTAGCAGGATGACGAGTGAAATCACTCGATCACGCTACGCACAAATTTGGGTAAAGCAAAACTAGCGGTGTGAACATCGGGAGTGTAATACTTCAGATGCTTGTCGAACGCGCCGATACCGGCATGGATGCGAGCCATCACCTCTGGTGACAGCGGATCGATTCCTTTGCTGGCGAAGGCCATCGACCACATTCCTGTCGGGTACAGTGGGATGAACGCCAGATAGAGCTTTTGTACTGGAAACGCGTTCTTTAATGCCGTGAATACCGATTTCATGCTTTCATGGTAGTGTTCCACCCAAGGAGACTCAGTCTGACCCGTGAGCACGCCGTTTTCATTCAACGCGGCATAACATTTGTCGTAGAATTCCTGCTTGAACAGATCCACGGCCGGTCCGACCGGATCAGATCCGTCGATGATGATCACATCGTACTTGTTCGGCACATCGTTGACGAATGTGAGTCCGTTTTCATACAAGACATGAAGTCTCGGGTCGTCGAAGGCACCGACTTCCGGCATATGGAGTTTGGATGCGCGTACAACGGCTTCATCAATCTCCACCATGTCCACATGCTCAACGGATTTGTGACGAAGCACTTCGCGTGCCGTGCCGCCATCACCGCCACCGATGATCAGAACCCGCTTCGGATTCGGATGACTGAAGCACGCCACATGCGCGATCATCTCGTGATAGACGAATTCGTCTTTTTCGGAGAGCATCACCATGCCGTCGATGGTCATCAGATTTCCCCAAGTGTCTGTTTCGTAGACTTCCACCTTTTGAAACGGGGTTTGTTCTGAGAAGAGGACGCGGTTTACACCGACAGAGAGTCCGGTAGTGCCGTTGTAATATTCGAGATACTGAAACGCCATGGTTATTTGTACCACAGTACGGCTGCCGCGAATACGGAGCCGTTTTTAATGGTGGTATGCTCGATGCCCAGCGATTTGACGGATTTCAGCTTGCGATTGCGGTATTCAAATCCATCGATAACCATTTGGCGGACGGTTTCCTCCACGTAGCTCAGCGGACGGAAATCTTCGAATTCCATGATCACGCCTGGCTCGTTCGGATCTTCCGGAATACCAATTGCGATGGCAGCGGAAAGGATTTCACCTGGAGTCGTGGACGACAAGGTTGCGTAAGCGATCGGAATCAATCCGCCTTTCGGAAGAAGGATGTCGTTGACTTCCTCGGCACCCGGAGGTACGATCGAGCTCATGCGAACCAGATTGGTATCGCCAACACCGGCATTCAACAGGGCTTGATCGAACGCGTTCAAGGGCATGCGGCCTTCGCCGGAACCTTTAACGAGTTTGTAGATATTCGGAGTGGCGACCATGGGTCCCCCTAGACGTGAAATGGACATGTCGGTTTATCAGGTAGAAATTGTGAACGAAGACAACGGCTTAATTCAGCACGTTGAGTTTACCGGCATCCTTCGGCTTGAAGAGCAACTCCTCGCCAGGACCCACTTTGAACAGACCGCGTTTCATTTCCATACTGGAAATGTTCTTGGAACGGAATGCGTCTTTGATGTACTCCTGGATCACCCATGGGTCGATCGTCTCTCCACATGTGAAGATGTCGACGGCGGCATAGGCGTACTCAGGCCAGGTGTGGATGGCGACATGCGATTCTGCGATGACGACGGTTCCACTCACTCCGTGCGGACTAAACTTATGAAAATTATGAGAGATGATGCTCGCTTGCGATGCGCGAGTGGCACCAAGCAAGATCGTTTCGATTGCCAGAACGTCATTCAAGACGTCAGGATCGCAATCATAATATTCTACCAGGATTTGTCTTCCAAGTGCTTTCATAGACCCTTCCCAGGATTAGAGGATGAATGGAGGTGATTCAACCGGACGGCTGAAAACGAAAATTGCAACCCCTTTGACATGTGAGGACCATGAAAAAGCGAGTCGCAATGGGCAGGGGCCGTATTAGTTACTGCAGTCAGTAAAGAACAAGCATAAATGTTCAATTCTCGTCTCTTATACCAGCTTAAACGTGCAAGGATGTTAACGTGTGAAGATAGGAACTTTTGAAGTTTTCCGTATTCCCTTGGGCGGATTAGCGGTATTTTCAAAGGCCTACCCTGTCAGCATTAGCACAAAAGGGTTTTTGCATAACAGAATTATAAATATATCATTTTTTCGCCTGCGATATGCGGTATCCGGATCATTTTTTTTCACCTGAACACGCACTGAGTCTATACAAATCGCTGATCCTCCCCCGACGAGTCGAAGAGCGGATGCTTAAGTTGTTGCGGCAGAATAAAATCGCGAAATGGTTCTCCGGTATGGGGCAGGAAGCCATTTCGGTCGGAACCGCCCATGCGATGCGTCCCACAGACACATTATTCACGATGCACCGCAATCTGGGTGTGTTCACAACCCGGAATGTGCCTTGGTATCCCCTGTTTTGTCAGCTGTTCGGTAAGCGCGACGGTTTCACCGAGGGGCGAGAGCGCTCGTTTCATTTCGGGATCCCTGAGTACAACATCATCGGCATGATTTCGCATCTGGGTGCGATGGTGCCCGTTGCGGATGGCTTCGCCTTAGCGGCAAAACTTCGTGGTGAGGATCATGTGGTGGTTTCATTCAGTGGTGAAGGCGGTACAAGCGAGGGCGAAATGCACGAAGCCATGAACCTGGCGGCGGTCTGGAAACTACCTGTCATCTTTTTGGTCGAGAACAACGGCTATGGGCTATCCACGCCGAGTCGGGAGCAGTTCGCATGCGAACACATCGCCGATCGGGCCATCGGATATGGAATCCCGTCGTTCATCATGGATGGTAATGATGTGTCGGATGTCATCCACACGATGTCCGAAGCTCGTAAGATCGCTCTATCCGGCACGCCTGTTTTGGTTGAGGCGAAGACATTCCGGATGCGGGGACATGAAGAAGCGTCGGGCACGGCGTATGTTCCAAAAGAACTCTTTGAGCAATGGGCGCTGAAAGATCCCATCCTGAGACTGGAATCTTTCTTGATTGAAAAAGGATGGGCTACGGAGGAGGATTTCAAACGCTTGAAGAAGGAAGCGGATGCCATTTTTCAGGAAGACTTGGATCGCGCATTGGTATGTCCCGATCCCGAGCCAGATAACGACTATTTGATGTCTCGTGTCCTCGCTCCTACCCGACCCGGTGATGAGTGGACGCCCCCATCCATTCGAGAAGGCCGTTTTATTGATGGGATTCGGAATGCGTTGACCCAAGCGTTCAATGAGGATGAACGGTTTATGATCATGGGTCAGGATATTGCGGAATATGGTGGCGCATTCAAAGTGACGGATGGTTTTCTGGAGCATTATGGTCGGGATCGCGTTAGAAACACACCGATCATCGAAGCCGGTGCAATCGGGGCGGCGTATGGACTTGCATTGAGCGGATTTCGACCGATTGTGGAGATGCAATTCGCGGATTTCATTTCCTGCGGATTCAATCAGATTGTTCAGAACCTAGCCCCATCCCGTTATCGGTGGAGCGGTGAGGTTCCCATCACCCTCCGCATGCCACATGGCGCTGGAGCCGGTGCCGGACCGTTTCATTCGCAATCTCCTGAAGGGTGGTTCATGCAGCATCCGGGATTGAAAGTGGTTGTTCCTGGAACCGTGGAAGATGCCCAAATCTTGTTGTATAGCGCCTTGATGGATCCGAATCCGGTCTTGGTGTTCGAGCATAAGCGCTTGTATCGCGCCCAGAAAGGATTTCTGTTTGATCGTATCCCTTACGAACCCATCGGGAAAGCCAAAGTTCATAAAAACGGCAAAGACGCCACCATTGTGACCTACGGCTATGGAGTGACGTGGGCTACTGATATCGCCCATTTGATGTCATTGGAAGGGATTTCAATTGAAATCGTAGACTTGCGTTGCCTGCTTCCTTTGGATGTGGATACGATCGTGGAATCGGTGACCAAAACGGGTCGGGTGTTGCTTTTGCAAGAACCATCCGGATTCATGGGTCCGATGAGCGAAGTGGCTGCGGTGATCGCGGAGCGTTGTTTCGAGAAGTTGGATGCCCCCATCATGCGCTGCTCATCCATCGAAACGCCGGTTCCGACCAACAGTGGTTTGGAGCAGATTTATTTGCCAGTGAACCGGATCATGACCACTTTGCGACGATTATTGGCCTATTAAGCGCTTACGATATCGGATCAACACATCGTGACCCTTGCGGGCTTTTTCCACGAAATGTGCGATTTCAGGATGCATGCGAAGAAATTGTTCAAAAATTGGAACCAAATCTTCCGACATGGTTCCGTCCGTGTAATCCGAGATGTAGAAGTGAAGTTGCGGGTTGCTGAGGTCCATTCACCGTACTACTTCAGAAATCAGCGTAGGTTCCCATCACCTCAAGCAAACGTGCACGTCCGCGGTTGATTCGCGATTTCACAGTACCCATCGGGAGCTTCGTGATATCCATGATTTCTTCGTAGGTCAGCTGGTCGATATCCCGCATCACCAACACGTCCCGGAAATCGGATGGGATGCTGTCGAGTGCTTTTCTGACTTGCATTATGGTCATCGACAAATGCACCTGCTGATCGGTCGGCAAAGCGGTATCAGGCAGTTCCATGGTGATCTCCTGGTCCTGGTCGTCGGATTGGGTTAATGAGATGGTCTGCATCCGCTGATTTTTCTTGTACTGGCTACGGATGAGGTTTTGTGCGATTGTATACAGCCAGGTGGAGAACCGGGCGATACGCTCATAGGAATTTCGTGAGCGGAACACGCGTAAGAAGGTCTCTTGGGCCAAATCCTCGCTATCGAGGTGGTTTTTCGTGTACCTGAAGATGAATTGATGGATACGTTCGCGGTAACGCGTTACGATGATGCTGTAGGCTTCATCATAGCCGCCTTGGAACAATTCCATGAGGTCTTCATCGGGAAGTTGGTTGAATCGGATTGCACTGACCGTACTCATATGACACTCGAACATCTGGTTAAGGTTGCCAGATGCGGGTGAGGTCACTCAAGCAGTCATGATTCGTTTTAACATCATCAAAAAGATGACATCTGCGTCCAACTTGCTGTATCCTTTGATCGCCCGGTCTGCATCGTGCAAGGCTTCGAACACATCCGCCCAATTCTTCGGTTTGTACACGCGGGCGTCTTTCTGCAAGTAGAAGAAGCCACCACGCTGCATACCGAGTTGGGATTGGATCTCGTCCAAGGCCAAGCCTTTTGCGGTGAGGCGTTGATACGCCCAAAGGTTGGAGAACAGATTGTAAAAGAACGCGATCGTCTTGAATGTCTCACCGACATCTGAGACACCTTGATGCAACAACCGTTCCGCGACATAAAAAGCCCTGTCTGTGTTGCGATTTAGGACATGTTCTTTCAATTCAAATACGTCAAACTCTCGGGAAACGGGGATTTTGTCGCGAATCATGGAAACGGTGATCGGTTCCCCTGTCCTATTTTGTGTACACAGTTTATCCAATTCATTGGACACCAACTGTAGTTGTGGGCCCATCCGTTGAGCCATGAGCCGTGCCGCTTCCGGTTCGATCTTCATCGAGTAGGTCAGTTCGGCTAGTTTCTCGATCCAATCCGCCAATTCCATTTCGGGGACTTCGGAGAATTTGAGAAACAAGCCGTCTGGCATCTTCTGTAACGCCTTTCCGAAGGTCGTGTTCCCGGCGGGGGTTTTCTCATCTCGAAGGATGAGCACGGTTTGCGGATTCGGCTTCTGCAAATACGCGATCAGAAGGTCCACATCCCCTTTCGATCCGCCTTTCGTAGATTCGTCGGACGATTCGGCACTACCGGCATTGGGATCGAACAGGCCCATGAACTCGCGTACGATCACCATCCGCCTGTCAGACATCATTGGATAGCTGCGCGATACTTCGATCACCTTGCTGATATCCGTTTCGTTGCCGTACAGGATATCCAAGTTGAAATCGCGCATATCCGCCGGAATATGAGCCAACAGCTCGTCTTGGATACGGTCTGTGAAAAAGATCTCATCCCCGCTCAGCACATACACGGGATGCAATTTTCCCGTGCGAATTTGTTTCACCGCTTCGTGGAATGCTTGAAGTCCGGAAACGGTGCCCTTGCTCATGGGGTCAAGCGGCCGAGCATGCGTGGAAAGGGAATGGTTTCGCGTACGTGCTTGAGTCCGCAGATCCAAGCGACGGTACGCTCCAGGCCGAGTCCGAATCCGGAATGCGGGACCGAACCATAACGACGCAGATCCAAATACCAAGAAAAGACTTCTTCTGGTAGGTCATGCTCTTTAATGCGTTCCAGTAGCAAGTCGATGTTGTCTTCTCGCTGTCCACCGCCGATGATTTCGCCGTATCCTTCCGGAGCGAGCATATCCACACCCAAGGCGATGGCATCGTTCTGTGGGTCTCGCTTCATGTAGAAGGCTTTGATGGCGGATGGATATCCCCAGACCATAATCGGAGTGTCAAATTGCATGGTGAGGAGAGTTTCGTCGCTACCACCCAAATCGTCGCCAAAGGTTTTTTCCTGTGCGGATGCGCGCCAAACCGGGATGTTGCGCAAATCTTCGTCGATTTCCTCGAAACGTGAACGGATTTCCTTGATCCTGCTTTCAATCTGCACCTTGCGGAATTTCTTGGCCGAGCCCATTTCCTTTTCCAGTTCAGGCAATTCGGCTTTCAACGAATCTCGTTCGCTGATGCGGGACGTTTCCATATCCCTGAGCAGTTGCATCGTTTTCTCACTGCGTAGCATCTCGATCGCATCGGTATAGGTGATGCGAGGAAATGGCTTGGCGGCATTCTTCAAAAACTCGAGATCGCGGTTCAAGATTTGCAGTTCCTGCGGACGACGTTCCAGCACTTCCGACACGATATACCGGATCATGGATTCAGCCAGATCCATGTTCATGTTCAAATCATAGAAGGCCATTTCGGGCTCGATCATCCAGAATTCGGTCAGATGCCGGCGCGTCTTGGATTTCTCGGCGCGGAATGTGGGTCCAAACGTGTAGATCTTGCCATGAGCCATCGCCATCGCTTCGCCATACAACTGGCCCGATTGTGTGAGATAGGCCTTCTGATCGAAATAATCCGTTTCAAACAGTGTGGATGTGCCCTCTACTGCATTCCCGGTGAAGATCGGCGCATCCATCTGCACGAATCCGCGATCTTGGAAAAACCGATGGATGGCATAGATGATTTCATTACGGATGCGCATGATCGCCCACTGCCGTTGCGAACGCAGCCATAAGTGGCGGTTTTCCATCAGAAATTCAATGCCGTGCTCTTTTGGCGTGATCGGATATTCTTCGGCGATCGAGATCACCGTCGCGTCGCTCACATGCAGCTCATACCCACCCACGCTTCGCTCATCGGCCACTACGGTGCCTGTAAGCCGCACCGCGGACTCCTGCGTCAATCGGTTCACCTGCTCCCATACCTCGGGCGACACATCGCTCTCAGAGACGATGCACTGGCTTAATCCGCTTCCATCACGCAGAATCACAAAGGCGATGCCCTTGCCGGTGCGCATGTTGTAGACCCATCCGTTGAGGGTCACGCTCGACCCCACATGTTTCGATAATTCGCTGATCGTGATCATGATTCTGGAACCAATAAAGTGGTTGAAAACTGTTCTGGGTTGAAAAAAGTCTCCGAAAACGACCGCACGTCTTCGGTGGTCACGGCATCGATATCCCGCACCAATTCATCCAAAGGCACATAACGGTCGAAATAAATCTCGGATTTGGCCAAACGGGTCATCCGATTGCTCATGTTTTCTTGAGCCAATAGAAGTTTCCCTTTAAGCTGGGTTTTGGCTTCGCTGAATTCGATGTCAGGTATTTGGGTTTCGCGCAAGATATTGAACTCCTGATTCACCAATTCACGCACATGAGACGCATATTCTTGATCCGTTCCCACATACACGGCGAACATCCCGCTATCCAAAAACGCCTGATGAAACGAGCTGATGGCATAGCAATAACCGAACTTCTCCCGGATGTTCTGATGCAGGCGGCTACTCATCCCTCCTCCCAGAATCGTATTGGCGAGCAACAAGGAGTATCGTTGCGGATCGTCGTTCGACAATGCGCGTCGACCCACGATCATGTGCGTCTGTTCGATCTTTTTCGTGATCGTACGTTCCGATGGCGCATACTCTGGTAAAGCCGACATATCCGGCATCGCAGGCCCTTCATAACGGCGGTCGAACGCTTTCCGGACCAATTCCACAACGGTTTGATGATCCGCATTACCGGCTACGGAAACAATCAGGCTGGCCGGCTCATATTGCGTGTGCATGTAGGCGTACAAATCCTCTCTGGTGAAGGATTTAACCGTTTTTTCGGATCCGATGATGGGTCGACCTAAGGGATGCGGACTGAAAATCTGCTTCGAGAATTCCTCAAAGACCACATCATCCGGAGAATCGCGATACATCTTCATCTCCTCGATCACCACTTTTTTTTCCTTTTTCAACTCCTCTTCCGGAAATGTGGAATGAAGAACCATGTCGCTGAGCACATTGATCGCCTTTTCCAGCTCCGAATCGAGGCAACGGGCATAATAGCAGGTGTGCTCGTTTCCCGTGAAGGCGTTTAGAAATCCGCCTACGGCTTCCATACTTTGGGCGATGTCGAACGCGGAACGGGTTTCCGTGCCCTTGAACAACATGTGTTCGAGGAAGTGCGTGATGCCGGCTTGGTCTTCGGTTTCGTGACGGCTTCCGGTCTTCACCCAGATGCCGACGGACAAACTTCTGACCGACGAAATATGCTCTGTGACTACACGAAGACCACCGGGGAGCACGGTACGGTCGACGGATTCCAGGTCGTGTTTCATGCGGGTAAAAATACGCTTAAATAAGAAAAGCGTCATCACACGAGGTGACGACGCTTTTCAGGATCTCTTTTATGGAAAGAGGGTTTACTCTTTCGGAAGCAATGCTTTACGGCTCAAACGGAGTTTTCCGCCGGCTTCAACTTTCACCAACATCACTTCGATCACATCGCCTTCCTTGAGGACGTCCTCAACGCGGTTGATGCGCTTGTGGTCGATTTCGGAAATGTGAAGCAATCCATCACGGCCCGGTGCGATCTCAACGAATGCGCCGAATTCTTTGATGGAGCGGACGGTGCCCGTGTACGTCGTGCCTTCATCGAGTTGTCCGGTGATCGCTTTGATGCGCGCCATAGCGGCATCGGACGCTTCGCCGTTGGTGGACGCGATCGTGATGATCCCTTTTCCACCGACTTCTTCGATGTTGATTTCAGTGCCGGTTTCACGCTGCAAACCTTGGATGATCTTTCCACCAGGTCCGATGACCGCGCCGATGAGGCTGGCATCGATTTCCATACGACGGAATGACGGAGCGTATTTGGAGATCTCGGTGCGTGGCACGGAAATGGTTTCCGCCATTTTCTCGAGAATGTGGAGGCGACCTTTCTTGGCTTCAAGAAGGGCGTTTTCCAACACGTCGAATGCGATTCCTTTGACTTTGATGTCCATTTGGCAAGCCGTGATTCCATCAACCGTACCGGTCAATTTGAAATCCATATCGCCGAAATGATCTTCTTCGCCTTGGATGTCGGTCAAAACAACTGGTTTCTTACCTTTGCCAACGATCAAGCCCATCGCCACACCGGCTACTGGTTTTTTGATCGGCACGCCGGCATCCATCAACGCCATGGATCCGCCACAGACGGAGGCCATGGAGCTCGAGCCGTTGGACTCGAGGATATCGGATACCACACGGATCGTGTAGCCGAATTCTTCAGCGGATGGAATCATGATTTTCAAAGCGCGTTCGGCCAAGTTTCCATGTCCCACTTCACGACGCGAAATCGAACGCATCATTTTCACTTCGCCCGTGCTGAACGGTGGGAAGTTGTAGTTGAGCATGAAACGTTTGTTTTCGGAATCGAACAAGGTGTCGACCGACTGCTCATCGCGTTTGGTACCGAGGGTAACGGTGACCAACGATTGGGTCTCTCCACGTTGGAAGATCGCCGAACCGTGTGTACGGGGCAGGTAACCGACTTCCGTCCAGATAGCGCGGATTTCGTCTGGTTTGCGTCCGTCGATACGGTGATGTTCGTCAAGGATCAGATCACGAAGCACATCGCGTTGAAAATCGTGGCACAATTCATCGATGATATCATCATGATCCGGATACGATTCAGCCAATTTCTCTTGCACTTCTTGAACGATTTCCTTGAGGGCAGCGGAGTATTCTTTTTTGGCCAGACCGGCTTTCGATTTCACATAGAAACGATCGCCAATGATCTTTTTGATTTCAGCAAGCAACTCATCGTGGGTTTCAGCAACAGCGCTTTCGCGTTTCTCTTTGCCGAACTCTTTTTGCATCTCCAATTGGAAATCACAGAGTTTCACGATGGCGGCATGACCCACACGGATGGCTTCGGTCATCTCTTTCTCAGAGATTTCTTTCATTTCGCCTTCCACCATCACAACGGAATCACGGGTTCCACCGATCACCATGTCGATGTCGGATGTCAAACGGTCTTCAACCGTCGGATTGATGATGAACTCACCATTAATGCGTCCGACGCGAACTTCAGCCATTGGACCATCAAACGGGATGTCGCTGACAACGATGGCAGCCGAAGCGGCGAACGCGCCAAGAACGTCTCCATCATTCTCGCTGTCGGATGAGATCACGGTAACCAATACCTGCACTTCGTTGAAGTATCCTTCAGGAAACAACGGACGGATGGTGCGGTCGATCAGACGGCTGGTGAGAATTTCTTTCTCGGAAGGACGACTCTCGCGCTTGATGAATCCACCAGGGAATTTACCAGCGGCGGCGTAGTTCTCGCGGAAATCCACAGACAATGGGAAAAAATCCTGTCCGGGTTTGGGTTCTTTGGCACCGACCACTGTGGCCAATACCATGGTGTCGCCTAGACGGGCGACGACGGCTCCATGGGCTTGTTTTGCAAGACGGCCTGTTTCGACCGTGATGACTTTCCCTGGAGCAAATTCAATGCTTCTGAAATCTGCTTTCATGTATACGTTTGCTTTGTTGTGTGTGTACATGGAAGAGTTGATGGGCTGAATCAGCATGCTGAGCCGGCCGATCAGCTCTTCCGGGTACGAATAAAAAAGGCACGAGTGAAAACCCGTGCCTTAGTGGTTTATTTACGGATTCCGAGTTCCTGAATCAGGGTACGGTATCCTTCAATATCTTTTTTCATGAGGTAATTGAGCAAGCGACGGCGCTTCCCAACGAGCTTCAACAGACCCAGACGGGTAGAGAAATCTTTGCTGTGCTCTTTCAAATGTTCGGTGAGGCGGTTGATGCGCTCGGTGAACAAGGCGATTTGGCCTTCAATCGATCCGGTATTCTTCTCGTCTTTACCAAACTTGGTAAACAATTCTTTCTTTTCGTCTTGGCTGATGTTCATTTTATTCAGGACTCCGCTTTAGATATAGCAATGCTAAAGTAGATGGATGTTTCTGTTACAGATTATCAAGATACGCCGATTCAGAGACTTTCACAAACCTTGCGATCGTCAAATAGCTGATTCCGAAGCGCCTCCATCCCCTCAAAAGACCGTTCGTCGCGGATGCGTTGGATGAAGCGAACGGTTAGTTGTTGTCCATACAAATCTCCATCGAATCCGATAAGATGAACTTCGATGGTCTGTCCCATTTTGTCCGTGAATGTGGGGCGCGTGCCTATGTTCAACATCCCTCTCCATGTATCCGGGCCATATCGCACATCCACCGCATAGACTCCGGTTTTTGGGACGATCTTCCGAGCATCATGCAATCGCAGATTCGCCGTGGGGAATCCCAAGATCCGGCCACGTTTCTGACCATGAACAACGGTTCCCGTCAGCTCGTAGCCGCGTCCGAGATAAGCGGCCACACGGCTGACATCCCCATCTTCCTTCAAGGCTTTTCTAGCGGCGGTACTGCTTACGGTCATGTTGCCGATGTCTTGCTTGTCCACCGATTCCACTATGAAACCCATGTCTTGGCCCATTTGACGCAAGGTGGCGATCCCTCCTTCCCGGTTGCGACCAAAATGATGGTCGTATCCGATGATGATATGCGACATCCCGATGCGCTTCCAAAGGATATCCCGAATGAATTCCTCACTGGACAGCAAGGAAAAATCACGCGTGAACGGAATGACCACAAGTTGATCTACTCCCAGATCCGACAGCATCGCCGCACGTTCGTCCAAGGTCGTAAGCAATTGGATGCCCTGATTCCCAGGCTGAAGGATATCGCGCGGATGTGGGTCGAACGACACCACCACGCTACGCTTGTGCTCTGCCCTGGCCACATCCACAATCCGTTGAATCAGCGCTTTGTGCCCTTCATGCACGCCATCGAATGTGCCGACAGTGAGAACCGTTTCGGGATTGTGAACGACGTTATCGAGCGATACCAGTTGTGCCATTCGGGTCCAATTGTTGAATCAATTCAGGGATGTCCAATGCGGAAGATAACACCCACTCCCCAATCGCCGTTCTGGTCAACCCAGCCAAGTGCGCCCGACTTCCCAAAGCGATTCCCAAATCATGCGCAATGCTTCGGATGTACGTTCCTTTGCCACAATCCACATCCAACACCAAATCCGGGGATGTGAAATCAATCACGGTAATCTTATGGATGGTGACAGGTCTCGCCTTCAGTTCCACCGGTTTTCCAGCTCTGGCTTTCTTGTAGGCGGATTGTCCGTTCACTTTCAACGCTGAATAGATCGGCGGCTGTTGTAGAATCTCCCCAGTGAAGGATGCGGCCAATTCGGCGTCGATCATCTCTCTAGTGATGTGGGATGTGTCTGCGGTCACATCTGCTTCAGTTTCAGCGTCATAACTGGGTGTTGACCATCCGAAACGGACCGTAGCCCGATAGGATTTGAACTGAGCCTGGTATTGGTCGATCACCTTTGTGGCTTTCCCAACGCCGACGATCAAGACTCCATCCGCGCGTGGATCCAAGGTTCCGGCGTGACCCACTTTTTTGATGTTCAGGAGTTTGCGCAACAAACCGACGACTCTGAAACTGCTCCATCCCAATGGTTTGTTCACGACAAACAACGCACCGGGAAGATCGGCCGGCCAAGCGCCGGGCCAGGTGTCGCGGGTGAACACCGGAAACGGAGAGTCCGTCATTCCTTCGTGCGATCCGATTCGATCTTACGGAATAGCGTTTCGATTTTGCTCACGTATTCGGCCGTATCGTCCATGTAAAACAGGATTTCAGGAATACGGCGGACCTGATGCCGGATTATTCCAGCCAAGGTGTGACGAATCTCGTCCGAATGGTCTTCGATGTGGGCGAATACGCGTTTAGTGTCGCCATCTGGCGTGAAAATACTCAGGTAGATTTTCGCGGTGAGCAGATCGTCGGTTACCCGAACGCCTGTAACCGTGATCATCGTCCCATTCTGATATCCTTGCAGAATGGGCGCGATGTCGCGTTTGATCATCGACGCCACTTTTTCTGTTCGGAGGCTCATATTTACAGTTTCCGCTTGGTCTCTGTGACTTCGTACGACTCGATCACATCACCCACTTTCAAATCATTGTAATTGTTGATGCCGATACCGCACTCATAGCCGGTAGCCACTTCGCGGACATCGTCCTTGAAGCGTTTGAGCGACGACATGGATCCGTCGAATATCACGACGCTGTCGCGAATAAGGCGGATTTTGTTCGTTCTGGCCAGCTTGCCTTCGGTGACATAACAACCTGCGATGGTTCCGGCATTCGGCACCTTGAAGGTGTTGCGAACTTCGGCGCTACCGAGGATTTTCTCACCCAATTCCGGGCTCAACATGCCCTCGAGAGCATCATGGATGGAATCAAGCGCATCGTAGATGACGCTGTACAGGCGGATGTCGATTTCCTCGCGTTCCGCCAATTTGCGTGCGTTGGATGTCGGACGAACCTGGAAGCCGATGATGATGGCCGATGAAGCCGATGCGAGCAATACATCCGACTCCGAAATCGCGCCGACTCCAGTATGGATGATGTTGACCTTGGCTTCCTTCGTGCCCAATTTCTGGAGAGATCCAGACAATGCCTCGATCGAACCATCCACATCCCCTTTGAGAATGAGGTTGAGCTCGGCAGTTTCGCCTTCGCGCAAACGACGGGAGATTTCGTCCAATGTGATGTGTTTGACACGACGCATATCCTGTTCGCGCTTCAACTGTTGACGCTGGGTTGCGATGTCTTTGGCGGTCTTCTCATCCGCAGTCACCATCAGACGGTCACCCGCTTGTGGAATGCCATCGAAACCGGTCATTTGAATCGGAGTGGATGGACCAGCTTCCGTGATGCGTGCGCCTTGAGCATTTTCCATGGAACGGACACGTCCGAAGAACGGACCCGCAACGAATGGATCGCCCACTTTCATGGTACCGCGCTGAATCAGCACGTTGGCGACCACACCCTTGCCTTTGTCGATCTTCGTTTCCAACACGATCCCACTTGCACGGCGATTCGGATTGGCTTTGAGATCCATCAATTCGGCTTCGATCAATACTTTTTCGAGTAAGGTGTCGATTCCGACGCCTGTATGTGCCGAGACTTCCGCCGCTTGGGCTTTCCCGCCCCATTCTTCCACAAGAACGCCGTGATCGGACAATTGCTGGCGGATGCGGTCGGTATTGGCACCTTCCTTATCAATTTTGTTCATCGCCACAACAATCGGCACACCTGCGGCTTGCGCATGGTTGATGGCCTCGATCGTTTGCGGCATCACCATATCATCTGCGGCAATTACGAGAATGACAATATCCGTAGCCTGCGCACCACGGGCACGCATGGCAGTAAACGCTTCGTGACCCGGCGTATCCAAGAACGTGACTCGGCGTCCGTCTGGTAGATCCACGGCATAAGCACCAATGTGCTGGGTGATTCCACCGGCTTCACCGGCAGTCACACGAGATTTGCGGATGTAATCCAGCAAGGAGGTTTTACCATGGTCCACGTGACCCATGACGGTCACTACTGGAGCACGGAAGACGAGGTTCTCTTCAGAATCCTCTTCCTCGACCATATCCTCGATCATTTCTTCCGCATCCACGAAGCGCAGTTCGGCTTCATATTCCGATGCGATCAGCTCGATGGTAGAACGGTCAAGACGTTGGTTGATAGAGACGAACAATCCGATGCCCATGCACGACGTGATGATGCGATTCACCGGAACATCCAACAATTCAGCCAAGTCGCTCACCGTGATGAACTCGGTGACTTCCACAATACCTGCTTGAGTGCGTGCGAATTCTTCGGCATCCATGCGATCTTGCTCGAAATCCTCTCGACGTTGCTTACGGATTTTCTTGCGTTTCTTGTTGGCACCGCCCTTGAGCGCCGCCATCGTTTCTTTCATTTTCTTGTTGACGTCTTTTTCGTCAACGGCGCCACCTTTGCGGTCAGAAACACCCTTTTTCTTCTTCTTATTGCGATCATCCGTGGAAGTCGTTGTGCCTCCAGTCGTGGATTTCGGCTTGAGGGTGACCGTATTGGCCGCGGATGGTTTTCCATCGGTGGTCGGAGCCGCATCGCCGGGCTTGCGACCAGCTGCGATCAATTTCTTCTTCTTCTTTTTCTTTTTTGGATCGCCGTCGACCACTGCTGGAGCGGTTATGGTGATGCGGCCAAGTAGGTTAGGTCCTTTCAGACGTGTCGCACGTCCACGGATCACATCTTCTTCAGAATCCGCAGGCTCTTCAGATGCTGGTTCTGGTTCGGCAACCGGTTCCGGTTTCGGTTCTGGCTTGGTCACTTTCGCAACAGGCTCAGGCTTAGGCTCAGGCTCAGGTTCAGGCTCTGGTTTCGGAGCAGGAACTGGAGCTGGAGTCGGTTCCGGCTTCGGTTCTGGCACAACCACTTCAACCGGCTTCGGTTTGGGAATCGGCTTCAATTCGGGCTCGATCGGAGCCAAAGGCAATGGTTCGAGCGTATCGATCGGGCTTAAGGGCAATTCCGGAACAACCGAAATCACATCATTGCGACCCGTTTGAATCGCCGTACGGAGTTCTTCATACTCACCCCGTACGCGTTCATGTTCTTTGTAACGTGCCTTGTCCACTCCAAACGCTTTCTCCACAGCCGAATACATCTCATACGACACCTTCGTATTGAACGAGTTCTGGACTTTGAAGCCGGCTTTACCCAATGTGTCGACGATCGAATCGGTCGACACATTGAATTCCTTAGCGACTTGGAATAATTTTTTATTGAAGTTGTCTTGCGACATGCGTACCAGTTAGTTTGTTTCGTCTTCTTCGAATTCGGCTTGAATCGTCTTGATGATTTCCTGTGCCGTCTTCAGGTCGATTTCACCGTCGGTGCGTTTCACCAATTCGGTTTCTCCCAGATCCAGGACATCACGAGCGGTATCGCAGCCGATTTCAAACAGCTTATTGACCACCGCTTCACCGAAATCTTCCGTGAATTCATTGATGTCGATGTCATCTTCCTCATCCAACTCACGATAGACATCAATTTCCGATTCCGTGAGCATGGTTGCCAAGCGGATATTCACGCCTCGGGTGCCGATGGCACGGGAGACCTGATCCGCAGGAACCACCACTTTCGCGCGTTTACCATCCGCCGACAAATCGACAGACAGCACATCCGCAGGTTGAAGCGCGCGCTTGATGAATTCTTTCTTGTCTTTGGTGTAAGGAATCACATCGATGTTCTCGTTGCACAATTCGCGCACGATCGAATGGATGCGGATCCCTTTCATGCCCACGCACGCGCCTACAGCATCAACACGCTCATCGTGGGAAATCACGGCGACTTTGCTGCGCTCTCCGGGCTCACGAACCACCTTGATGATTTCGATGATGCCATCGAACACTTCCGGGATCTCATTTTCGAACAAACGCTCCAGGAAAACCGGAGATGTGCGGGAAATGATGACAGCCGGGTTGCCGTTCTCACGCTTCACTTCGATCACAGCGGCACGGATCGTATCGCCTTTGCGGTAACGGTCTTTGTAAATCTGCTGTGATTTCGGAAGGATGAGTTCCACACCGTTGTGGTTGACCAAAATGTCTTTCGTGCGAACCTGATACACATCACCGAGGATGATCTCGCCAATGCGGTCAGAATAATCCAGGAACACATTGTCTTTCTCGATCTCGCGGATGCGCTGCGCCAGGGTCTGACGGGCGGTCATCACCGCACGGCGACCGAAATCCTCGATATGCACCTCTTGTGCGAATTGGTCATACAGATCCAGATCCTTGTCGAATTTATGCGCTTCAGAAATACCGATTTCTGAAACAGGATTGCTGATCTCATCATCCGGCACCACTTCACGGACATGCAAAATCTGCAGTTCGCCGCGATCCGGGTTCAAAATGACCTCAAAGCCTTCGTCGGATTCGTATTTCTTGCGAATCATCGAACGGAACACGTCTTCGAGAATCGACAGGAGGATGTCGCGATTGATTCCCTTCTCTTTCGCGATCTCAGCGAAGGAGTGAATGATGAGTTTGGAAATATCCGTTTGCATGTGTGACGTGCGGATTAGAATTATTTGAAAACAGGGATGATTTTGACCTCACGACCTTCCGAGAACGCGATCACATGTTGCGCACCTTTCTCTTCGGTAATCGTAAAATCAGAATCGGTAACGTTGGAAAGCTTGCCTTTGAGATGATGGGTCTGGTCTTCGAACCGCCATTTTACCGCCGCATGACGGCCGACGTTGGTGCGAAACTGGCGGACATCCATCAACGGACGATCCAAGCCAGGCGACGATACATTCAGCGTGAACGATTCCGGAACATCGGTGCGCGCTTCCAGATGGAAAACAATCTCGCGACTCAGGTTTGCGCACGCATCGATGCTCACTCCACCTTTTTCCGATTCGAGGTAAATCCATATTATAGGCGCAGCTGTCGCGCCCTTGATCTCCATGTCAACCAGATACAAGGGCTCATCCGACAAAAGCCGTTCAACCAATTCCGTCAGAATATCTCGCAGATCCAAAGCCATTTCCGGTTCATCTATATAAAAAAAAGTGAGACGGTCGGCGCTCACTTTTCAGATCGACAATTTAGGACTTTACGCCTTTGAAAACAAATCACATATGTGCTCTCGTTGCGATTCTACTGTTTGTTTCGTGCCAGGAAACCGTGCCCGAACGTCCAGTTCTGTCCGGTCGTGTTGTCGAGTTCACAGGTGCGCTATCCTTCACCAGTTCGACGGGTGATTCCATCACAACCGTTCGGATTGCCATCGCCGATTCGGATGATGAGCGCTCCGCCGGACTGATGGATGTCAGATCGTTGGGCGATGTTGTTCATTTTTGATCGTCAAGAACCTCTTAGTTTCTGGATGGCCAACACTCCCCTTTCCTTGGACATGTATTTCGTGAACGAGGATTTTGAGATCGTTCGCATCCACACCGGCACAACCCCATTTTCGCGCCAATCCTATGCATCCGAGCTTCCAGCCCGATATGTGGTGGAAGTAAATGCGGGCTTCACATTAACCCACGACCTGAAAGAGGGAGATCGAATCCGAATCCATGATTGAATTCAAGAACGTCACAAAGTCCTATTCACAGCCGATTTTATCCATACCGGAACTCACGATTCCGGATAAATCGCAGTTCGGCGTGTTTGGTCCGTCGGGCACCGGAAAAACTACATTCCTGCATCTTATCTCGGGATTGATCCTTCCAACGACTGGACAAATCCATGTTGCAGGGACAGACATCACCGCTTTGAAAGAAGCCCAACGGGATGTGTTTCGTGCCAATCATGTGGGGTACATTTTTCAAACGTTCAATCTGGTCGAAGGGTATTCCGCGATGGAGAATGTGATGTTGGGTCAAGTGTTTCTCAAAGGAAAAGCGAACAAAGAGAAGGCTGCAGACATGTTGGAAAAAGTCGGATTGGCAGACCGAATGAATCATAAACCATCTGAATTATCTGTAGGCCAACAGCAACGGGTGAGCATCGCCCGGGCCTTGGTCAATGATCCGGACATTCTGTTGGCGGATGAACCGACCGGAAGTTTGGATGCGGCCTCATCCGCGTCTGTGATGGATCTCATCCTCTCTTTTTCTTCCGGGCGCACATTGTTGTTGGTCTCCCATGATTCCAATGTGTTGGATCGGTTCAGCGAACGCATTTCGTTATTGGAGTTTCAACCATGACCCTATTCACCATTGTACGAAAAAACCTCACGAAACGAAGCCTCAGCACGAGTCTGACGATTTTGTCGGTCGCGGTTGGTGTCGGGCTTGTATTGGCCGTGACCACCATCCAACAGCAGACAGAAGACGCGTATCGGCAGACATCCGCTGGATTCGACTTGATTCTTGCCGCCAAGGGAAGTGCGATGCAAACCACACTTAATACGATGTATCATTTGGAAACATCGACCGGAGTGATTCCCTACGCCTTGTACGAAGCCGCCTTGCGCGATCCGCGAGTCGAGTACGCCTATCCTCTGTATGTCGGCGATTCGTATCGCGGCATCCGTGTTGTGGGCACATCCGAATCCTTCCTGCGGTTCGGAGAGCCGATCAAAGCCAAGAGCTTCCGTATGGCGGATGGGCACGCGTTCAGCGGCTTGTTTGAAATCGTGTTGGGTTCATCCGCCGCCAAACGCACCGGACACGTTATTGGCGATACACTGACCATCTCCCACGGATTGGTGGAAGTGGCCGAAGGCGCTGAAGCGATGGATCATGATCATTTGCCTGTGATTGTGGTAGGCATTCTTGAACCAACCGGAACTGCGCATGATAACGTGATTTTTACTGACTACAAGACGACGAGCGCTCTGCACAGCGTTGAGTTTCAAAACCATTTGCATGCCGATGAACTTGATCATGAGCATACATCCGATGAAATCGAGGTCAAGCAACTGGATGCGGTGATGTTGCGCATGAAAAATCCGCAGGCCGCTCTGCAGTTGGCCGGACTCATCAATTATCCGACTCCAGACAATCCATTCATGCGGATGCAGATGGCACGTGATCCGTTCTTCCCGTTCAAAACCGTCATCATGGCGGTCATCCCTGCGCAACAGATTTCCGCACTGCTATCGATTGTTGGCAACGCCGAGCGTGTTCTGAAATGGGTGTCTTCCTTCGTGATTGTCGTGGCTTTGCTATCTGTGCTCATCGCTTTGTACAACACGATGGAAGGACGTCGGCGGGATTTGGCCATTTTCCGCACGTTGGGTGCGCGGCGCACGACGTTGTTATGGATCATGATGTTCGAATCGTCTGCGATCGTATTAATTGGCTCTGCCTTAGGATGGCTTGGTGGACAGCTGTTGGTATCCGCCCTCGCTCCTTTCCTGATGGATTCAGCCGGCATCGTAGTTCGTGCCTTTCAACACGATTCAAGCGCCCTTCTCGTTATCTTGTTGATGATCGGGATTGGAATCCTGATCGGCATGGTTCCTGGAATCAAAGCCTATCGCAACGACCCTGTACAAAATCTGTCTCCCATCTGACATGAAACGCTTCTCTCTCCTCTCTCTCATCATCGTGATTTCCGCATTTTCACTCGCACCCTCGCGCGTGTATTTCAAAGACTTGAGGAAATATCACATGGGTTCCAAAACAATTCCCGCTGATGTGAAGACATTGGATGGGAAACAGATTTCCATTGTCGGATATATGGTTCCGTTCGACAGCGTCGACAAAATCGACCGATTTGTGCTCCTTCAAGCTCCCTTCATGGGGTGTTACCATGTGCCCCCGCCTCAGCCAAATGAATCGGTTCTGGTGAACTCGAAACGCGTGAGTCCGGATTTGTCCTACGACCCGGTGATGATCACGGGCACTCTCAAAATCGAAGAAAGTTACGTGGAAGGGTATTTGGTGAGCTTATACACCTTGAATGCGACGGCTATTCGTCCGGCTCAGCAAAAAGACGCCGAGTTGGACGGTCTGCCGGCCAACTTCCATATGTTCAGCGAGTTTTAAGAAAACCCAGCAGTTGCGTCATGTTTTCCGGTGACCCCATGTAGACGGGAACCCGCTGATGGATGTCGGTCGGAACGATGTCCATGATTCGCATGGACCCGGTGCTTGCCACACCTCCGGCCTGTTCAACCAGGAACGCCATCGGGTTGCCTTCATACATCAACCGCAGCTTGCCATCTGGCAATTTGGCACTCTCCGGATACAAGAAAATGCCGCCCAATATGAGTGTGCGATGCACGTCCGACACCATCGAGCCGATATATCTCGTGGTGAGCGGTGATTCCGATTTGATGTGATCCCAATAGGCCTTGAGTTCGGGCGACCATGAGCGGCGATTCCCTTCGTTCACACTTAGGATATCCCCTTTTGCTGGAATTCGGATCTGTTCTTCAGATAAAAAGAACTCGCCGATGCTTGGCTCAAGTGTGAATTCCGTGACACCCATGCCCGTGGTATACAGCAGCTTGGTATTGGTACCGAAAAGCACGTATCCAGCCGCGATCTGACGTGTTCCAGGCTGAAGCAGATCCATATCGCCGGGCTCGTCGCCTTCATGGATGATGCGCTGAAACACGGAGAAAATCGTGCCGATAGAGACGTTCACATCCACGTTGGAGGATCCGTCCAACGGGTCCATAAACACAATGTATTTGGCGGAACTTTGGCGAAGCCGGATGACGCCTTCACTTTCTTCGGATACGATCATACAGACCGAGCCGGAGCGCGATAATGCGCGGATCAATTGATCGTTGGCGAACAGATCGAGCCGTTTGACCGATTCGCCGTGCACATTCATCGAACCTGCGGTGCCGAGGATCTGTGCGAGTCCAGCCCGGTTCACTTCTTTTGAGATGATTTTGGAAGCGAGTGAGATATCCCGCAACAATTGAGACAACTCCCCTTTCGCGCCGGGAAACTTGTTCTGGCTCTTGAGGATGTACTCTTCGAGGGTGATCAGGCGTCCCATTGCCGGTATAAGCTTTCAGCCGTTTTACGAAGCTCCACCAAGTCGCCGGTGTTTTGAATCACGATATCGCAAAGGGGCGCTAATTCGGCGTCTGATTTCTGATGCGCCATCCGTTGCATCACTGAATGACGGGATACTCCGTCACGTGCCATGGCCCGACGGATGCGATCTTCCATCGGTGCGGAAACGAGAACGACCACATCCAACTCTGGGGGGCGTCCGTGTGCCAAAAGAACAGCCGCTTCGCGGATGAGGACCTTGACCCCTTCCTCTTCAGCGAACACATCCATAGCTTCGATTCGTTTGTAGACGGATGGATGCACGATTTTGGTAAGCTGATCCAGCTTTCCTTCCTCGAATGCCTCCTGGGCTAAGAAGGTTCGGTTCAACTTTCCATTGTCCAAATAGGCTTCCGGTCCGAAGACCCGGATCACATCTTGCTTGATCTCATGAGAGTGCGATAAGATCTCTTTGGCGAGGTTGTCTGAATCGATGACAAACGCGCCCATGTCGCGCCACATATTGCAGATAGAGGACTTTCCGCTGCCCATTCCGCCAGTTACGCCAATTCGTTTCATATGATCGTATCTCGATTTTCAGAATCCAATGTCATTGGATAGTCTGATGTGTGATGAAGTCCACGACTTTCTTTTCGACTCATCGCTGAGCGAATCACAAGGTAGGCCACACAGACGAGATTTCGCAATTGGCAAAGAGGAACGCTCACTTTGGTGCGTTGGTAGAAATCCTCCACTTCCTGATTCAGCAAGGCGGTTCTGCGGAATGCACGCTGCAAACGCAGATTGGATCGAACAATTCCCACATAATTCCACATCAATTGCTGCAGTTCTTTTTTGTTATGCGAAATCAGGATCCATTCTTCTGTGTTGAGGGTGCCGCTATCGTCCCAATCCGGAACGGATTCTTCAAGCCGTGTGTCGGATGCATACTCGATCGATGCTCCGGACGCATTTTTCGCAAAAACCAAGGCCTCCAGCAAGGAATTGGATGCCAACCGATTCGCTCCATGAACGCCGGTGCAGGATACTTCCCCCGCTGCGAACAATCCTTTTATGGATGTTCGACCTTGCAGGTCGGTGATCACCCCCCCGCAGATGTAGTGCGCGGCTGGCACAACCGGAATCAATTGCTGGGTGATGTCGATTCCATACGCCAGGCATTCCATGAAAATATTAGGGAAATGCTCGCGAGTATCGTCCGCATTCAAGTGGATCATATCCAGATAGACGCACTCGTCGCCACTTTTCTTCAACTGATCGTCAATCGCCCGTGCCACGATATCTCTGGGTGCAAGTTCTTTGCGCTCATCATAGAGGCTCATGAAGGCCTCTCCCGCCGAATTCCGAAGGATGGCACCATGGCCGCGAACCGCTTCCGATATCAGAAACGAATCCGCTCCCGGCATATAGAGGGATGTGGGATGAAACTGGATGAATTCCATGTTGGCGATGCGCGCTTTCGCACGGAACGCCATGGCCAATCCATCACCGGTCGCGATTTCCGGATTCGTCGTATGCTGATAGACCTGCCCTGCGCCACCGGTGGCTAGCATGGTTACCTTGGCAAGTACTTTTTCCACATTCTGGGAGATCGTATTGAGCACGTATGCCCCGAAGCAATGGATGTTGTCGTCGTAGCGAGTCACCGTTGCACCGAGATGGTGTTCGGTGATGAGCTCCATCGCGAACACATGCTCCAAAATGGTGATATTGGGATGCTCTCCGACTTGCTGCAACAGCACACGCTCGATTTCGCGGCCGGTCATATCCGCGGCATGCACGATGCGGTTATGCGAATGTCCACCTTCCCGACCCAGATCCAGGTTCCCGTTCTTGTTGGTGAATTCCGCGCCCATCCGCATCAATTCACCTACAACAATCGGACCTTCGCGGACGATCAGTTCCACCGCATCGCGCTTGCATAAGCCTGCGCCGGCGATCAAGGTGTCGTTCACATGGTTCTCGAAGCTGTCGGTCTGATCCATGACCGTCGCGATGCCGCCCTGAGCATAGTTCGTGTTCGACTCCGCCCGGTTCTTTTTGGTGATGATGCCGACCGTACCGTGCTCAGCCACTTGCAATGCATAGTTGAGGCCTGCCGAGCCACTTCCGATCACCAAGAAATCGAAGCGTAGACTCATGGCATCATCAGATAGGCTTTGATGAACTCATCGAGGTCGCCATCCATCACGCCATCCACATCGGAGGTTTCATGAAGGGTGCGATGGTCTTTCACGCGGCGGTCGTCGAAGACGTAGCTACGGATCTGCGATCCCCATTCGTTCTTGAGTTTGGTGCCTTCCAATTTCGCTTTGGCTGCTTCCCGAATCTCTTTTTCAAGATTGTAGATGCGGGATTTGAGCAAAATCATGGCTTTTTCGCGGTTCTGAAGCTGGGAGCGTTCCTGTTGGCATTCGGCAACGACTCGTCCGGCATCGGGTAGTTGACCATTGGATAATTTTCCAGTCCAGATCAGTCGAACACCGGTTTCCACCTTGTTTACATTCTGTCCGCCCTTTCCGCCGGCATGAAACCGTTGAAGCTCGATGTCGTCCGGATTCAGATCCAGTTTGATGTCGTCATCAATCACAGGCACCACAAACACGGAGCAAAAGGACGTATGCCGACGCGCATTGCTATCGAAGGGAGATATCCGCACCAAACGATGGACGCCGTTTTCCGCTTTCAGGAAGCCGTAAGCTAGGTTTCCCTTCACTTCGATACTCACGCCTTTGATACCGGCCACTTCACCGTATTGGAGTTCCATCGTTTCGATGGAATAGCCTTTGCGTTCGGCCCAGCGGGTGTACATGCGATAGAGCATCTGCGCCCAGTCTTGGCTCTCGGTACCGCCGGCACCGGAGTTGATGGTGACGATCGCATCTCGGGAATCATCATCTTCCCCGAGCATGTTGCGAAGTTCAAGGGCATCGATGGCGGATTCGAGTGTGGCGATTTCCGTCGCCAGTTCGTCATCCACGTTTTCGCCTTCGGCTTGCATCTCCTTGAAAAACAGGATGTTTTGTCGATGCGCATCCAGCTCGTCCCAGCTCTTGATCCAATCCTTTTCATTGTTGAGTTCTTTCAACAATTTCTGGGCGTTTTCAGGACGGTTCCATAGATCCGGATCCTGCGATTGCAGTTCGAGTTCGGCTATCCGTAAGGTTCGTTTATCGTAGTCAAAGATACCTCCTCAACGCATCAAGGCGCTGATAGAGCTCTTCGGTGTATTCTTGGGTATAGGTCGTTTGCATGGGTTAGAATATACGGCGATTCATGTCGGATTCGGCGGCGATGTACCCGAAACCGGCCCAGTAACCGGTATCGATCACGCGCTGAAGCAAGGCGTCGGATCGTTCAATATCTCCGGATTCACGGAACCAGAACGCGAGTCCATATCCTTCAGTCACGATTTCGAGGGCATTGGCGGATTCCTCGTCCATCAGCGCTTCGGGTTTGATGAGGCCTTTGTACATCAACAGTCGGCGATGGTAAGCGATGCTTTCAAGAATGGTCATGTGAGGCGAGACCGAGTTCAACAGGTCATCCGCTTCTTGGGCTCGTCCGGCACGACGCAACGACATGAATAGCCAATCGTAGGTGCTCACAATCGCGTCGTCGTTGTTGCTGTACTCGATGCAGGTTTTGAACGCGGCGACGGCTTCATCCCAATCCCCTTTCAGATAGTGTGCCAATCCGAGATGGTACCAGATATTGAATCCGAGCGTGCTCACGGGGATGTTCGCGGCATTGGGCAACCCATCCGGTTCCACTTCGTCTGGCTTTCCGGACATCAATTCTGCGGCTTTTGTGAGATCGTCGATCGCCAGATCGAATTGGCGGATGGTGATGTAGCGATGTCCGCGATGGCGATACAATCTTGGTTCTTCTGGAAATTCGCGGATTCCATTCGTGAATATGGCGATCGCATCGTTGTAACGCCATAAGTAGGCGGTGCGTCGACCTAGCCAGATGAGGGCTTCGACATCCTTGGGGTTCGCTTCATACTCCTCGGCGGCGTCCATCCAATGTGCGGTGAACAGGGAGTCGGTCTCGGGATCGAGAATCGGTCGCATCAAGGGCTTTCCATCCAAGGAATAGGCTTCTGGTGCTGACGTACTCTTGCGGTCATCGATTACGGCTTCAGGGTCATCCGGCGCTGGCGCCGCACATCCGAAGATCAGTAAGCAGGCGAAGATCCATATTTTCATGCGACTTGGTCCCGGTATTGGAGTTCATACAATTTGCGATAAATCCCGTCTTCTACCTGCAAAAGTTCGTCGTGAGTACCTTCTTCACGGATCTCACCTTTGTGCATCACGATGATCTTATCCGCATGTTGGATGGTGGACAAACGATGTGCGATCACGATCGCCGTTCGGCCTCGCATCAAGGTTTCGAAGGCCTGGGTGACGAGCGACTCGGTTTCGGAATCGATGCTGGATGTGGCCTCATCCAAGATGAGAATTTTCGGATCATAGACCATCGCCCGTAAGAAGCAGATTAGCTGTTTTTGTCCCATGGACAACGATCCACCACGTTCCTGAAGCACATAATCGAGTCCTCCTGGTAATTTCTGAATGAACTCATCGGCTTCGATCTGGGCGCAGGCCTGCAACACGACGTCCCTTGAAATATCGGAATTACCTAAGGTGATGTTTTCCAAAATGCTTCCCGAGAACAAGGCATTGTCTTGTAGAACAAGCCCGAACTGAGCTCTCAAATCTTTTAAACGGAAGTTCCTTATATCGTTGCCATCCAATAATATAGAACCGGACTGAATATCGTAGAACCGTGTGATCAGATTGATGATGGTGGATTTTCCTGCACCGGTGGCACCTACGATCGCGACCATGGTACCTGGCTCAACGGTGAATGAAACGGACTTCAAAACCGGCTCATTGTCTACATAATGGAAATCAACGTCCTGAAACTCGATGCGTCCATTGACAGTCGGAATGTCGATCGGCGACTCGCTTTCCTTCACTTTCGATTCCGTATCCAGTACGCTGAAAATCCGCTCAGACGACGCCAATGCGCTCTGAAGCGTATTGAATTGGTCCGACAGGTCACGGATCGGTTGAAAGAATTGACGGACATACTGGATAAACGCCAACAACACACCGAATGTGACCGCATCCGACAATGCACGGGCTCCGCCATACCAAATCACAAGGGTCATGGCCACGCTTGACAACACCTCCACAACCGGCCAGAACAACGCGAAATAGAATATGGTATGGATGTGGGCATTGGTGTGTTCCTGATTGATCTGCTCGAAGCGAGCGGCCTCGCGCTTCTCTTGTCCGAACAGTTGGACGATGCTCAGTCCATTGATGTGCTCTTGGACGAACGAGTTGAGCCGTGCGACTTGATCGCGGACCATCAGAAACGCGACTCGAACCTTTCGTTTGAACAGGATGGTTGCGTAAAACAGAATCGGAACGGTGATGAGCGATACGAACGCCAATTCCCAGTTCAGCATGAACATGAAATACATGATGAACACGATGCGGAGCAGATCTCCGATCATGTTTACGACTCCGTTTGATAGCAGATCACTTAAAACCTCGATATCACTCGTGGTTCGAGTGATAAGGCGTCCGATCGGATTCCGGTCGAAATACTGCACATGCAAGTGTGCGATGTGACGAAAAACGGTGGTCCTGAGTTTGAATAAGGCGCCTTGACCAATCCATCGGGTCAGGTAGGTCGTGAACACCAACAGAACGAATTCACCCACCAGCACCAAGGCGAACAAGCCGATGAGACGCCACAATCCTTGATAATCACCGATTGCGATGTAATCATCGACGGCGATTTGGGTGATGTATGGGCGAAGAGGTCCCAGCCAAGCCACAACCAACGTGAAACCCAGCGCAAGAAGGATATACCCCTTGTAAGGAAGCAAAAACGCAGAAAGCCGTCGAATCAGGATTGAATCGACGGCTTTCGGTTTAGAATCTGTCGAACTCATCAAACGGATTCCGTGGAGTTATCGGGCGGTTTTCCTGAGGCGCATCGCGGTAATCGCGGCGCGGTGGACGGTTATCCGGCCCTTGAGGATCCCGACGATCCGACTGGAACGGACGTGGCCCTGGCCGAGGTACCGGTCTCGGTTGCGGACGATCGTAATTGCGATCTCCTTCCTGCCTCGGCTGTTGCGGACGATCGAAGCCACGGTCATTATTGAACGGGCGTGGTTGCGGACGATCGAAGCCACGGTCATTATTGAACGGTCGTTGTGGACGGTCGAATCCACGATCATTGTTAAATGGACGCTGTGGGCGGTCGAAACTCCGATCGTTGTTGTAAGGGCGCTGCGGACGGTCAAATCCCCGATCGTTGTTGTATGGCCGCTGTGGGCGGTCGAAGCCACGGTCGTTGTTGTACGGTCGTTGCGGACGGTCGCCATACGGGCGGCGTTGTTGGAATCCGCCTCCGCCAGATCCACCTCGGTTGCTCGGGTATGGACGACGTTGCTGAAATCCGCCGCGCTGTTCGCGAGGGAACGAATCACGCTGAGATTGTACCGGTTGGAAAATGCCTCTCTCCTGTTCCGGATCGGTCATGATTGGGCGAAGTTCGGTGGCGATCCATGTGTCTTCAAACACCATTTTGGCTTCTTTGAGGAGCACAAACGGATTGGTGTAACGAGCCGAGAAATGTCCGATCACCAAGCGTTCGGCATTTGCCGTTTTGGCCACGATCGCCGCTTCTGTTGCCGTAGAATGACCGGTTTCTTCGGCTTTGTCTTTCAGATTCTGACCGAACGTGGATTCATGGTACAAAATGGTAGCTCGTTCGGCGAGCTTCACCGCATTTTCACAGAATCGGGTGTCGGTGATGTAGGTGAACACGTTTCCGGTGATCGGCTGACCAACGATGTCGGCGGATTTCACCACGGTGCCGTCTTCCAGGGTCACATCCAACCCATTTTTCAAATCTTTGAAGTGCTGGTCTTCGGTGATTCCCAATTCCGTAGCCAATTCGGCATTCACCTTGCCAGGTTTGCCTACTTCCTGAAAGCGATATCCTACGCAATACGTCGAATGCTCGAGTTTTCGCACTTCAACCGTGAAGTCGGCTTCTTCGACGACCACCATATGCTCAGTACCGAGTGGGATTTCATGATAGACGATCTCGAAACACAATTCCAGATTCACCGCTTCAAGGGTAGCATCCAAGAATTTCTGAATCCCCTCAGGAGCCACGATATGCAGCACTTTATCGCGACGTTGCAACTGCATGGTGGTGATGAGTCCGGGAAGGCCGAAAAAATGGTCCCCATCCAAATGGGTGATGAAGATGTAGTCGATTTTTGAGCGCTTCATACCAGCTTGAAGCATTCTCATTTGGCAGTTTTCGCCGCAGTCGAAGAGGAAGACACGGCCTTCGCGCCACATGGCGACTGAAGCGAGGTGACGGTCGGCGGTGGGTGTGGCTGAACCTACACCTAATGGCATGATGATCATGAATATTCTCCTATGTGGATCTGTTTGAATCCGGACTGCCTCGCTATCCGTGAGTGCAGCACCCGGTGATGATGGATGGATTAGATTTGAGCGAGTTCTTGTTCGATTAATTGCTTGTGATACATCGACGCATAGGAGCCATCTTTCTTAAGAAGGTCAGAATGTGTGCCGGATTCGACGATCTGTCCGTCATGCAGGACATAAATCCGATCTGCTTTCTTGATGCTGGATATGCGGTGGCTGATGTTCAGTATGGTTCGTTTCTCCGTCTTTGAATGGAGGTGCCTGATGATGGCATCCTCTGTTTTGGTATCGACCGCGCTCAGCGCGTCGTCAAGTATTAAAATGGTCGGATTGCGGATAATGGCTCTGGCAATCGTGGTTCGTTGTTTTTGTCCTCCAGACAATGTCACACCCCGTTCTCCGAGTATGGTCTCGAATTTCTTTTCAAATTCCAAAATGTTTTCCCTGATTTGGGCTTTTTCTGCTGCTGTTTCCACGTCTCTCAAATCCGCGTTGTCTTTACCGAATCGGATGTTCTCTCCGATGGTGTTAGAGAACAAAAAACCGTCTTGCGGTACAACGCCGATGAGGCCTCGTAATTGTTCCATCGGCAGTGAGGAAATCGGATGACCATCGATCCGTATCTCACCGGATGTAGGCTCCCATAAACGTGGAATCAGATTTAGAAGAGTGGTTTTTCCGGATCCGGTACGACCCACGAACGCCACATGCTCACCCGGATTCACCTTGAAGGAAACATTCCGAAGCGCATCAAATTCGGAACCGGGATACCTGAAGGAGACGTTTCTGAATTCGATTCCACCAGGAAGGTTTTTGGGACCTTCTGATGGTTGACCGTTTGTCGATGGGATTTCCACATCCAACATCGTCTGAATCCGTTTTTGCGATGCGGCAGCGCGCTGAACCAGATTCAATGTGTACCCCAATGCGGCGATGGGCCACGTGAGGTAGGTCACGTAGATGATGAATTCTGCGATGTTTCCAATCGTCATCACACCCGAAATCACCAGCTCCCCTCCTTTCCATACCACGAAGACGATTGAACTTCCGATGAGGAGATTCAGCATCGGATGGAAGAGGGACTCAACGAAATCCAGCCTCAATTTCTTTTTTCGGTACGATTCACTGACGGCTTCAAAACGGGATTGCTCATACTCCTCGCGAACATAAGCTTTGATCAGGCGGATGGATGAGAACGCCTCCTGCGCTCGACCCGCCAACACCGCATACTGCTCTTGAATTTCGTTGGAGCGGTCGTGGATGTACTTGCTCATCCAATAAGCCAGAATCGACAACAAAGGAAGCGGCAGAAGCGCCCACCACGTGAGTTCGGCGTTCACCATGAACATAATGGTGATGATGATGCCGGATCGGGTGATGGTGTTCACTCCATACATGAACGCCGGACCGAAATACTCCCTGACTCGAGCGATATCTTCCGACATCCGCACATAGATGTCGCCCGTGCTGTTGCGGCTCACCCAACTCTGGGGAAGCTGCTGCATTTTCGCATAGACCTCATTCCGCAAGTCGTACTCGATACGTCTAGAACTGACGATGATGGTTTGCCGTGTCAGAAACAGAAGGACGCCGTAACCTACCGCGGCCACGACCAACCAAAGGGACAACCAGGCCAGCATATCGCCGGCTTCGGTGGTGGTCAGAATTCTCCACGTCCCCCATCCCTGATAAGCGGTCGTATCGGCCAAATCCTCCACTCGGTCCATTGTTTGGCGGATGAGGATGGGAATCCAGACCAAAAACGCATTCGAAGCCGTCAGAAACACCACTCCTGCGACCAAGCTGGAGGTATACTTCTTGAAAAAACGGTTGAAGCGGAAAAGGTCGAACACTACTTGGCCAGCTTCCCGATCCAGTGCTCCGCAAGTCGCTTACCGGATAAATAGGCAGTTTCCATGGATGCACCGCCGATGTATTCGCCAACCACAGCCAGATGGGCTTCGGATTGTTCCAATTCCAGGAACGACATGCCTTGTATTGGTGCCACGCAATAGGCGAAACGCCACAGATGCGATTGGGTCCACAATGGAAATCCACTCCAAGATCCAGCTAATGCGGGTAATGCCGCAACCATTTTTGCCTGGACGTCGGCCGGATCGGCATCTTGATGTTCCATCGCGAACGCCGCTGTGCTTTGAACAACCAAGGCCGTTTCGGCTTGGTTCGGGCGTTTGCTGCTTTCGTTGCAGATGAACGAAATGATGTCGTTTTGGCACGACATTCCTTTCCAATCCGGCTGTTCGCGACCGCCATAACCGGCCATGAGGGTGAACGACGGCTCATAGAACACATCACTCAGTTGGCGAATCAGGAATTTGACACCCCATTCGTCCTGGGCTGTCTGAACGATGCCCTGCGCCTGCGGACCCGGAGTGGCGATGACGACCGCATCCGCTTCAAACACATTGCTGTCGTCAAAATTAACGACCCATGAACGCTTTTTATGCCGATCTGGAGCCACCAGGGTGATCCCACCCACTTTCCGATTGCGGACGACATCCACATACCGGCTGATGCCCTTTCCGATGCTGTTCATTCCGTTCGGGGCGATAAACTTGGCTCCGCGTTCGTGTGCGGGATGTTCGGCGTAAAAGGTGCTGCCGTCATGAAACGCCAATCGGTCGGTCCACTCGGTCAGAAGTCCTTTGGCAACCATAGTCTCGATCCATTCATTGAATTCCGCTCCACCCGCTGAAATGTAGGGTGAGCCGTGGTCGAGTTTGATCTGGTTTCCTTCCCCGACATAACGGGTGGCGAGACGACCGCCGAAACCATTGCTTTTTTCGAATACGGTGACATTGTGCCCGGCTTTGGCAAGCAGATTGGCTGCTGTGAGTCCGGCGATTCCGGCTCCGATTACTGCGATGATCATGACTGAAATTAAGTTGAATAAAGTGTGACGTTCGGTGAAACCGCCTGTTTATCGAGTAAGGCCGGCCAATACGCCACGATGTCGCTCGCTTTGGGACGCCCACCCGCGAAACCTGTGACCGATCCGGGCCCGGTCAGAATCAACGGAGCGATTTCCATCCCGAAACGATCCAAATCGGCTTTCGACTCACCGGAAACGCTGATGCGAAGCTGAACCTCGTCCGGTTCAGTCGCTCCTGTTCCTCCGGTGCCTTCGTGGCATGCTTGATACCCGATCAAATCGTGGTGAAAGATACCGATGTTTAAGCCCAAATCCCGAGCCCTCTCTTCCAGGATGCGAGCACCGAGGCGTGCTTTTTCAACCGCATCCGGCCAAGCGTAAGTCAGCGATGCCGTGAGTTTGAATCCATCCGAAAAACTGGCCGAGACCTTATAGAACGGCGTAGCTGGTGTTCCTTTGATTCCGGACACTTTCACGCGATCCTTACCGATGTCTTCGACATGGATGGATGTGAAATCAGCCACGCAATCCGGAGTGATGTAAGATGCGGGATCGCCGATTTCATATAACAGTTGTTCCTTGACCGTCATGCTGTGCACCCATCCATCCAGATCGGGGTGTTTCGTGATCACCATGTCACCATTCGGAGAGACTTCGGCGATGGGAAATCCGATTTTCCGGAAGGATGACACCCTCCACCAATCGGTGAGGTTGCCACCGGAACTTTGTGCGCCGCATTCGAGGATGTGTCCGGCGACGGTTCCAGCCGCCATCTTGTCCCAATCATCATAGTTCCATCCGAATTCATGGATAAGCGGTGCCAAACATAGACCTGTATCGGTCACCCGACCGGTCACAACGATTTGCGCGCCTTGAGCCAGAGCATCGACCATCGGCTTCGCCCCGAAGTACACGTTCGCTGATAAAAACGATTCTTTTTTGCCAACGGCGGCCTCCCCTGTTTCCATGTGCTTGAGGGGATGTCCGTTGGCGATGAGATCGTCCATCCGAGCCAAAATATCATCCCCGTCCACGACGGCGATCTTGATTCCATGAAATCCTTGGGATGCGGCCAAGGCTTGAATGGCAGCGGCACAGGCTTTCGGATTCACACCCCCGGCATTGGATAATACTTTCACCTCGCCTGCCGCGATTTCAGGCAGGATTTGAGCGATCACATCCACGAAATCACGGGCGTAGCCATGTTCAGGGTTGCGCGTTTTTTGCTTTTGGAGAATTGACATCGTCACTTCAGCCAGATAATCCATCATCAGATAGTCGATGGAGCCGGATTTCACCTGGCGGATGGGAGCGATGGGTAGATCGCCCCAAAAACCTTGTCCGGAAGCGATTCGAATGGGTTGTTGTCGCATAGACTTGAATATCGGTAGATTTTGCCGATCAGACGAATCCCATTTGATGCAACTCAGTTGCAAATGAAAGGATCTAGCCGTACATTTGCCCATGGAATCGAACATCACCGACATCCTTCATCAGCACGACTTGAAAGTGACCCCTGTGCGGGTTCAAGTTCTCAGTCAGTTGTTGCAATCGGCCGCTGCCATGTCGCATCTCGACATTTCGACGGCGCTTGCCGATGCCACGTTGGACAAAGTGACGCTCTATCGCACGTTGAATGTGTTCACGGAGAAAGGAATCTTGCATAAGATTCCGACAGAAGACCGCAACTGGTTGTATGCGGTATCGCCTGATGTGGACCAAGCCGGGCATGATCATGCGCAACCGCATGCCCATTTCGTGTGTGACATGTGCGAGAAAGTGTTTTGTTTTCCCATCCCTCACGCTGCTGCCCCCATCCCGTTGCCCGATCCGGGTTTCGAGGTGAAGACACAGGAAATCCTATTGCACGGAAATTGTCCCACTTGCCATGAGTAATGCCGTTCGGAGCTTGTTTTCACGCTCCAGTGTGGTTTTGTCGTCTGTTTGTCTCGTTCACTGCCTCGCCACCCCATTCATCATTCTGGCTCTGCCATCGATGTCGGTGTTTTTTTCCGACACGTTAGAACTGATTCTGATTCTATCTGTGGTGCCGTTGAGCTTGGCTGCGTTCATGCCGACATGGTGGAAGCATAAGAATGTGAAACTCGCGATTCAGTTCGGCATCGGATTGGCATTGGTGATGATCAGCCAATTCCTGTTTCACCAACACACGACGTCGGATGTCGCCGTACGATTTCCGGGCATGATGAGCATGGCATTGGGCGCAGGAATCCTGGCTTGGAGCATTTACAAGAACAACCGGCACACGCATGTCTGCAATGTGCCGGGTCATGTTCATTGATCAGTTCGTCGCGTCGCGATTGATGAATTCGCGATAGAGCTGCTCTTGGCGACTTGTCAGTGGAATATCACGTCCGCGGATAAACACCATTTCGACTTGGGTCATGGTTTCGAGCAAATCGCCATTGGTCACAACCAAGTTTGCGATTTTTCCTTGTGAAATACTGCCGATGCGATCATCCACACCAAAGATCTTTGCTGGATTGATCGTAATCGAT
>CAYPOI010000012.1:36229-47555 GCA_964412365.1 uncultured Chitinophagales bacterium
CGGATTTAGCGTGATCGCCTTCAATGCTTCATCGTACGGCATGCCATAGGTGGCCGCATAGCCGGCTTGGAACGGAAGGTTCCGAACGTTCTCAGTCTGACCGGTGCGCAAGGCGACCAAAACTCCGGCCTTATGGAGAAGGCCGGCATTCTGGTATGGACGTAGATAATGGTCATATCCGCGTGATGGCAAGCGAAGCACGGGTCCCACGATCACAGGCACATTGGCTGCCGCGATCTCATCAGCCACTCTCCATCCTTCCGCCACACTGGTGAAGATGAATTTCACGTCCGGATTATCCGCCACCCATTTGAGGGCTTCTTTGATGTCGACCTCACGATCCACTCGGATCATGACCGGCAATGTTCCACGAAACACATTACGCATCCCTTCCATCTGTTGGTCTTTATTTGGTTGGGTTTTACCAGATGGGGATGCTTCAAAGGCCATCATCATGGTATGATAGAACTTGGCTTTGCTCCAGGTTTCTCTCATCTCTTTGAGCTGAGTCTCGAATTGTTCTTTGAGCTGCTCGTCGGTGCGCTGATCAAACCAGCCTCTGCGTCCGCTCACAGGCCAGTTCATGATCATCGCCGCGTCGGCTTTCACAGCCATGGAATCGGGTGAGTATCCGAACAGGTCGATCAATGTGGCCACACCGGAAATCAGTCCGGATGAGGGCTCAGCGATAACGGTGGTCACTCCTTCCACCCGGTTCACAGCGATGGCCGCCGAGTTCGGATTGATGGCAGTGAATGCGCGCATGTTCGGATTGAAATTGCCGACTTCGGCATTGTCGACCGTCACCGGTACAGCAGAGATTTCAATGAGTCCGAGGCTGGTTCCCGCATCAATCATACCCGGCCAAATGTGTTTGCCGGTCAGGTCGATCATGGTGTAATCCGCCGTCGGTTTCACATTATTGCCAACGAACACGATGCGTTCCCCATCAATCAGAACGATGCCGTTTTCAATCACACCGTCGCTGACGGTATGAATGGTGGCGTTCAAAAGGGCGATTTTGCCGAAGTTCGGCTTCTCCGTGATCTGCGCGTTCGATACCGAAACAACGCCTAAGAACACGATGAAAAGGGAAAGGATACGTTTATTCATGGTTGTGTTCCATCGTTTCTAAGGTGAAGAAGTCGAGCACGTCGGTCATGCATGCATCTGTATGGCGACCCGATTCGGAGATCATGCTCGCTTCGAAGGTTCCGACAGGCGACACATTCAAGCGCATGTCGGTTGCGTCGGTGACCATGTTGAAGCGGGTGACGCCATCCACCCAGGTTCGCTCGGCGATCGCATAGATCGACAACGGATGCTTACTCCAAAGGGCGAAATCCGCCTCTTTGCCGACCTCGATGCTACCGACGCGCTTGTCGATGCCCAATTGGATTGCTGGATTGATGGTGATCATTTTCAGGGCGTCCAATTCCGACACTCCGCCATATTTCACAGTTTTGGCCGCTTCGTGGTTCAGGTGACGGATCAGCTCGTCGCTGTCGGAGTTGATGGAGTTCACCACACCGTAATGGTTCAGTATCGCCGCGTTGTACGACGTGGAATAGTACACTTCGAACTTGTAGGCCCACCAATCCGCAAAAATAGAAGTATGAGCGCCGTTTTTTGCCAATTCGGGTGCCACCTTGAACGCTTCATTGGCATGTTGGAACGTGTAGTTCTTGATACCATACTCATTGAACACCCGCATCAACATCAAGATCTCGTCGGAGCGGTAGGAATGGCAATGAACGAGGATTTTTCCATCGAGGATATCAGCCAGTACTTCAAGTCGCTCGTTTTTGGCAACCCGATTCGGCGTAGCCGCACGACGGCGTTTATAATCTTTCGCCGCATCGAAATGCTCGCGGATGATTTGTTCCACACCCATCCGTGTTCTCGGATGCACACCATTGCCTTGACCATGAACTCGTGTCGGGTTCTCCCCTAACGCGAACTTGATGGTGCGAGGCGCATCGCTCATGAGAAGTCCGGACGCGTCTTCACCATAATGGTGCTTTAGTGTGGCGCCTTGTCCGCCGATCACATTCGCTGAACCATGCATGGCATGACTGATGGTGACACCGCCGGCTAGCGCGCGGTAAAGTCCGATGTCATTCGGATCCACTACATCGCCCATACGCACTTCAGCGGTTACCGGACTTGTCGCTTCATTGATGCTGGCCAGCGCCAGATGCGAATGTGCGTCAATAATACCGGGAAGTAAATATTTACCGGTTCCATCAACGGTTTCCACGCCGCGTGGCGCGTTCAGGTTTTGCCCGATGCGTGTGATCAGTCCGTTTTGGACCAAGACATCGGTGTTTTCAAGTGTGCCATTGGAGATGGTGATGACGGTCGCATTCTTCACAAGGACCGAGCCCTTGGGTTGCGCGACCGCCGTGCCTGCCATCATCACAGCAAAGAGGATTGGAAGTATGGATTTCATCGTGGCATTCTCCCGCGTTGACCAGCGGATCCGCCAGCGGGTGAGGATTTTATTTCAGTTTGTTCGCCAGCCGTGACCGTGTACACGATACGGCTGCCTTTGGATGGAAATGCGTTGGTCGTCACCACAAGATCCGCCAATCGACCCGTGCGGATATCTCCTGCCACGGTTCCGATTCCAAGGATGGATGCGGTTCCAGAACTCAACAATTTGATGACTTCCGCTTCGGTCAAGCCACCATCCGATACAAGAAGGTCCAGATTTTTGCGAATGTCGGCTGGCTTGAGTCCGTTTGAGGAGAACCCGACACGAACACCTGCATCTAACAGAGTCCGAATATTGCGTACTTGAGCGGTCCAAGCGGCATTTTGGCGGGTATTCCAAGCCAAACGCTCTTCATTGTCTGTAGAAGCGGTATCGGGCTTGGCTGGCATGTCGATGCTCACCAGAACTGGAATCTTGCGACGAGCGAGTTCGCTGCTGAGCGAATGAGCTTGTTTGCCCGAAACGAGCACAATGTTGAATCCGAGTTCATCGACCAAGCTCAACACCCGGTTAATGGATTCTTTATCGTCGGCAATGAAATACAATGGAGTGGTTTTGCTTGCAACAGGATAAAGAGATTCCAATACCGCATCACGACCCGCATTCGCTGCGCCAGTGGCTTGAACAGCCTGTAGCGTGCGAGCGTCGTGCATCAATTGGCGGTATCTCGACATCACGGCCATCGGAGTGCCCGGATACACGCCTCGAGCACCTGCCAGAGTTGCTTTCGGTCCGATGTTCGATCTAAACAGGGATGCGGACGTTTCAGAGCCTTTCACATGGAAGATGGAGAGTTGCCCTGGCAGCATGAACCCTTGGGGTGCGATGGCTGCGAGAGTGAACCCGTTGTTTCGCGCCAAGTTGAACTCGGCGGCATCGGATTTCAGCAAGGGCTGGACAGAACGTTCAGGCTGGATACCGGCCCGTTCGTAGCCCGGCTCAGCGGGACGTTGGGGGCGATCCATTTGGCGTGGGATTTCAGGAGTTCCCCAGATGGCTAAGCCATCGATAAATCCTGGGTAAACGTGCAGCGAATCGCCGCCATCGGTCACTCGGGCATCAAACGGGATGGCGACCCTCGCTCCGACAGCCTCGATGACGCCATTGCGCCATACCATGCTTGCGTTCGGAATCGATGATCCATCCGCCAAATGCACCGTGACACGGGTCAACGCCTGAGCGGGTACGGCTTGGGCGTGCACAGTTGTGCTTAAACCAAACAACACCATCATGGCCATACCGGTTTTTAAGTGCTTCATAATAAAAATTAGGACGTGGAAGAATTGAAGCACGTAGTTACCGATTCGAGGCGACAAAAAAAAAGCCCCTACACCTTAAAAGATGTAAAGGGCTCAACACTGACTCTGTAATCGACGATTTTTACAATGTCGTTCGGGGCGGGGTAACATCATCGTTACCATTGTCATCGTCGTTATCGTTGTCACTGTCGTCATCCTCATTCGGGATATCGAATGGACGTACTAAACGTGCCGACGCACCAAATCCGGTATTGAACTGGACGGCATCACCCACAACAGGTGCATAACCATCAACCGTGTGACCCGCATTCACGTTGTAGGTAAATACTGAGCCGTCTGACGTCGTGATTTTTCCAAAATGACCAGGCGGGCTTGTCCAGATAACGATACCTGTGACACTAAGTGCATTCGCATAAAACTGATCGGCAGCAACGTTCTCCAAAAACTGCATGTCTTGTTCTGCGAATGAAATCGATGTGGGCTGCTGGCAGGCCACGGCCAAAATCAAAAGCAGCAAAGAGACAAACTTCATTACTGATTCCCTATATGTGTTTGACAAACAACGATATAGGAATATACTTCAATGCGTGTCCAATTGTAAATGGATTAAGAAACTCCAATAATCATACTTGGATTACCCCATTTCGGAAGCGAGGCATCTCCGGATTATGGTCTGCCGCGTCAATGGCGGCGGATATGCGGTATCGGGTTTCCGCTGGATCAATGATCTCGTCCACCCACAAGCGCGACGCCGCATAGGTGACATCCGTCTGATGATTGTATCTGTCGCTTAATTGCTTCAGGAATTCGGCTTTTTCCTCAGATGTCAGCGTCTTCCCTTTCTTCTCCAAGGCTCCGACTTCGATTTGTAGCAAGGTTTGTGCGGCCTGCGCGCCTCCCATCACCGCCATTCGAGCCGTTGGCCAGGAATAGATGAAACGTGGATCATAGGCTTTCCCGCACATGGCATAATTGCCGGCACCATAACTGTTGCCAACGATAATGGTGATTTTTGGGACCGTCGAATTGGCCACCGCATTCACCATTTTTGCGCCGTCTTTGATGATGCCGCCATGTTCGCTGCGCTTGCCAACCATGAATCCGGTCACATCCTGCAAAAATAGGATCGGAATGCGTTTCTGATTGCAATTCAGGATGAAGCGTGTGGCCTTATCGGCGCTATCTGAATAGATCACGCCACCAATCTGCATCTCCCCTGTCTTTGTTTTGGTGATCAATCGTTGATTGGCCACGATTCCGACATTCCACCCATCGATTCGCGCATAACCGGTGATGAGGGTTTGTCCATAGCCCTTTTTGAATTCCACGAAACTACCAGAATCAATAATGGTGTCGAGCAAAGCCATCATGTCATAGGGTTTGTTTCGATCTTCAGGCAGGATGTCGCGCCAATCGGATGGTGGTCGTTTCGGACTGGATGGTGCCTCCCTCGTCAGACCCAATCGGGAAAACGGTCCTTGTTTGGCCATCAGGTCGCGGATGGTGGACAAGCACGTGTCTTCATCCGGCATCTTGTAATCGGTGACGCCAGAGATTTCGGTATGTGTTGTGGCGCCGCCCAGGGTTTCGTTGTCGATCTGCTCGCCGATAGCGGCTTTTACGAGATAACTTCCAGCCAGAAACACGCTGCCGGTTCCATCCACGATCAGGCTTTCATCGCTCATGATGGGCAGATACGCTCCACCCGCGACACAACTTCCCATAATCGCCGCGATTTGCGGAATACCCATGGCCGACATGATCGCATTGTTTCGGAATATTCGTCCGAAATGCTCTTTGTCGGGAAAGATTTCGTCTTGCATCGGCAAGTAGACACCGGCCGAATCCACCAGATAAATCACAGGAAGATGGTTTTCCATCGCGATTTCCTGAGCGCGAAGGTTCTTTTTTGCGGTGATTGGAAACCATGCGCCGGCCTTTACGGTCGCATCGTTGGCCACGATCATGCAACGACGTGAGGACACCATCCCCATTCCGATGATTACGCCGCCCGCAGGACATCCACCCACATCCTCATATTGGCCGTATCCGGCCCATAAACCGATTTCTTCGAAGGAACTACCTGGATCAATCAGGAGTTGGATTCGTTCTCTGGCGGTTTTCTTGCCTTTCTTATGTTCCGATTCGATGCGTTTGGCACCGCCTCCCAACATAATTTGCTTGGCACGTTCGTTTAGGGAATCAATAGACATGACGAGAAAATACTTCCTATTATCCAATATGAAACTCCGTTTTTTACTGATGTGTGCACTCATGGGCTTATTTGAAGCCACGCTGCATGCTCAACCAAGGATGTCGTACGAGGCCTTGGAACGCACGAACCGAAATCCCGCATGGTTCCGACAAAGCTTGGCGGTTCCGGTGAGTGGTACCGACAGCCTTGATGTTCATACGTTTTTCCGCATTCCATACCCAAGCATCATTTTCAAAAAGATCGAATCGGAAGCGGATGGATGGATCGCTGATTTGGTCATCACGTTCGATGTGATGACGGTCACGCCTCGCGCTCGGCGAAATCAGGAACCCGAAACCACATTAGGACGTGTGGTGTGGTCACGTGAAGTGCGCCCGGTAAATTTTGACGAAACGAAATCCACAACCCGTTTTGTGCAGGGCAGCGTAAGTGTCCGCATTCCCCGTCAGATGTATCGAGTGGTTCCAAGTGTTCAAATCAATGGAGTGGCCAATACGATTAATGTGCTTCCGAATCCGGAACCCCTCCCATCCGACGTGTCCATTCTTTTTTTGGAGGCCGACAAGTCAGACCTTCGCGCGTTGAACTATGGATCGAACATCCTTTTCGGAAGTGAAACCGATTTGCTTCTCGCCTATGCGAGCGATTCCTTAGCCACGATCGACATTATGGCCATTAACGGACCCAAAGACTCGACTTTGGTCTGGAGCGGCGCCATGAATTCGGAATCCGGAATCGGATCCTTCGGTGGTCTGTCGGATGCGGATGGAGCGGTACGTGTTGTGCTCGCCGAAGAAGGCGATATTCGGTTGCATCGCTTTAATCTGCCCACAAAGAATTTCGAGAATGTGACCCACAGGATACTGGTGAAACAAAGTGGGCGCATCATACATGAAGCCACTTTCATGCCACGTTGGTTCAATATCCCAAGCGGATTGCTGAATCTGGACATCGCCATCGACATGATGAAGTTCGCATTGAATGAAGAGGCCTTGAGAGAGATGCGTCGTGGTACGATCGCCGACCGCGAACGCAAATTCAATGCCTATTGGAAACAACGGGACCCGACTCCGGAATCGGCCTACAATGAGCTCTTGGCCGAGTATTATTCCCGCATCGATCATGCATACAACACCTTTTCAACCCCGGAACAACCAGGTTACGACTCCATCATGGGCAAAACATGGATCCTCTATGGCAAACCGGTGAAAGAAGAACGCTTGTTTCCACCGGATGGAGCCACGATTGTGGTTTGGGAATATCCTGCACGTCGATTTATATTCCGCGCAACAACAGGATTCGGAGATTTTGAACTGGTAAGCTCGCCTTGACGAACGTGTAATGTCTGCCCACATAGCCCTTACCATGGGCGACTTCAATGGAATTGGTCCGGAAATCATCCTGAAGTCGGCTCACACCCTCCCTCCTAAGTCCATCGTTTTCGGCTCGAATGTCGTATTTGAGCACTATTCCACCCTGATGAACCTGCCTATGCGCCCCGATCTGGACTGGCGCAATGTGGTGGATGTGAAAAAAGGCGACATCCTTTCCGGCTCCATCAGTGCTCGAGCGGGTGAAGCCTCTATGGTTTGTGTGCGTGCTGCTGTTGAAAGCTGTCTATCGGGTGAAAGTATAGCCATGGTAACGGCACCGATCTCCAAAGAAGCGATTTCGTTGGCGGGTTATGATGTCCCGGGCCATACCGAATACATCCAACGCCTTACGGGATCGCCGGATGTGGGCATGATCTTGGCGACCGATACCCTCAAGGTGGGATTGGTCACCATCCACGTCGCATTGTCATCGATATTCACGCACATCACGAAGGATAACGTATTGCACCGCATCGTGATGTTGCATAATGCCCTAAAACGTGATTTCGGAATTCCATCCCCAAGAATCGCTGTGCTTGGCTTAAATCCGCATGCCGGAGATGGTGGTGTTCTTGGCAAAGAAGAAAGCACGGTGATCTGGCCCGCCATTCAGGAATCGCATGTGTTCGGCATCAAAGCCACGGGTCCGTTTCCTGCGGACGGATTCTTCGGCAACAAAACGTATGAGGCTTACGACGCCGTTTTGGCCATGTATCACGACCAAGGCCTCATCCCATTCAAGACGATCGCGTTTCACGACGGTGTGAATGTCACATCCGGACTCCCGATCATCCGCACCTCACCCGATCATGGCACGGCGTTCGCCATTGCCGGGAAAGGTGTCGCCTCACCTGAATCGTTTCAATCTGCCATCCAGTTATCCATCCAAATCCATAAAAACCGTTCATGACGTTGCACAAGCACAATCAAGCGATCTACACCCATCTGGCCCCTGTTTACGACGAGGTCATGAAAGATGTCGACTATGAGGAATGGGCGGATTTCATTGATGCCATCGTGGCGGAGCATTTCGAGGATGCCCAAACCATGCTCGAGTTGGGATGCGGGACTGGAACCCTGTCCCTTCTATTGGATGAATTTGATTTATATGACATCACTGCCACCGATATTTCAAACGAAATGTTGGATGTGGCCCGCTTCAAAGGGGAATTCAAAGGATCCAATGTGACCTTTGAACAAGTGGATTTCACCGACATCAAGCTCAAAGACACGTACGATGTGGTTCTGCTTGTATTTGATGGGATCAACTATATGACCGAGACCAGCGGCATCATCCGCGTGTTGGAACAAGTCAAGAATGTGATGTATGAGGAAAGTATTTTCATCCTGGATTTCGCCACTGCGACGAATTCGCGGAAGCATGCCGATCTGATGAATGATGAGGGCATCACGGCCGACCATTGGCGTTTTGTTCGGGTCAGCCGCTTCCTCCCTGCCGAAAAATTGCATTACAACGATTTCACGCTCGAAAAACTTAGCGACGACAATGCGCATGTGTTGCAACGGTATCGTGAAGTTCATGTGCAACGCGTCTACACGTTTTCTGAAATGAAGGACCTCGTAGCCCAAGCCGGATTGCGTATCTTGGCCGCATATAGCGGTTTTGAACTCGAAGAAGCCACCGACACCAGCGACCGCATCACCCTGATCCTCAGAAAATGAACGAACGTCCGGTCATCGAATTCAGAAACGTTAGCGTCCGCTTTGAGAACAGACTCGTTCTGAATGATGTCAATTTTAAGCTGCACAACGGAGAATTCATCTATCTGATCGGGTCGACGGGAGCAGGAAAAAGTTCGTTCCTGAAATCCATCTATCGGGACGTGATTCCCCAAGTGGGTGAGATCTATGTGGATAACGAGCTCATCACGACCCTTCCAGATCGAAAAGTGCCTTACCTGCGTCGCAAATTGGGCATCGTGTTTCAGGATTTTCAACTTCTTCCCGACCGAAATGTGTACGATAATGTGGCATTTGCATTGCAGGTTACCGGTCATCGCACGAGCGACATCAAAATGCGGGTCGCCGAAGTGTTGAATCTGGTGGGATTGGGGAATAAACGCAATCAGATGCCGAATGAGCTTTCCGGAGGCGAGCAGCAACGCGTCGTGATTGCCCGGGCCTTGGCCAATGAGCCACGGATCTTGCTCGCCGATGAGCCTACCGGTAATTTGGATCCGGAGGCATCCGCCGCCATCATGGATGTGTTGAAGATCATCAACAACCGTGGAATGGCTGTTCTGATGGTGACTCACAACTACGATCTGGTCCGCCAATACCCATTTCGCACGGTTAAACTGGACCAAGGAACGCTGATCGAAGATTCGCACGTTTGAGTCCGAAATGGATTCACTTACGCAAATTGTGCTCGGAGCTTCTGTTGCGGAAGCACTGGGAGGCAAAAAGTTAGGATATCGCGCCGCTCTCTGGGGGGCATTCGCCGGAACCTTACCCGATTTGGATGTTCTGACGTCTCTTTTCCTTGATCCTGTGGATTATCTGGCTGCGCATCGGGGATTCAGCCATTCGATATTCTTCCCGTTCATCGCCGCTCCGATACTGGCTTGGATCGCGACGAAGATTCATACAAAAATAGATTTCAGCTACCGAAGTTTCCTCAAGATGTTTTTCTGGGCGGTTCTCACCCATCCCATCCTTGACAGCTTCACCGGATACGGAACGCAGTTGTTCAACCCCATTACCGAGTACGCGGTTGAGTTCAACACCATTTTTATTATCGATCCGCTGTATACGTTGCCATTTCTGCTTTTTCTGATGGCCGCCTTGCTGTTTCGTCCCGGAACGTTGTGGCGTAGGCGATTGAACACTACCGGACTCGCCCTCAGCACCACCTATCTGGCCATCACCATTGTCCTGAAATTTACCGCGATCGGCATCTTCGAAAAGGAAATGGACCGCCAAGGAATCGTTGCCGAACGATACATGACCATCCCTGGTCCGTTCACATCCGTCTATTGGCGTGCCCTCATTGAAACCGAAGATGCGTTTCTGCAAGGGTACGTCTCCGTGTTTGATGCGAACCCGGACATCACGTTCTATCCCCTTCCGAAAACCAAAACATTGGCCGCACAATGGCAGAATACCCCCGCCATGGAGCGATTAAACTGGTTTTCCAAAGGCTATTATCATGTGACCCTTCGGGATGGAGTTCCCCATATCAATGATCTCCGTTTCGGAAGCATGAACGGATGGAGAGGTGGTATGGACGATTTCATTTTCACTTTTCGATTGGATGTAGACCAGACTCCGGTCGGATTCACCCAGATCACGGAACCTGTCGACATCACTGCCGATGATTTTTCTGCCTTGTTTCGAGTGATGTTCAATCGGTGAGTTTGATGGCGACATGAATGCCGTCTCGTACAGGCAAAAACACGTTTTCGAAATTCGTGTCATTCAACAACATCGAATTGGCTTGATGCACCGAGGCCCCTTTACGGCTTCTGGCCTCCACCACATCCCCCTTCCAAAACGCGTTATCCATCACCAAGACACCACCCACCCGAAGCAGGGGTTTGACCAGCTCCAGGTAAGCCGGATACCGATCCTTATCCGCATCCAGAAAGACCAGGTCGAACAGACCTTCGAGCTTTGGAATAGATTCAATAGCCGGACCCATCACCAATTTTATCTTCTTCCCATGCGGCTCGCTCTGCAAAAACGGCTCACCGATCGACGCGTATTTTGAGTTGGTCTCGAGTGTCACCACTTCCCCATCGTCAGGCAACACTTCCGCCATGGAGAGAGCCGAATAACCCGTGTACATACCGATGTCTAGCACACGTTTTGCGTTCGACAGGCGGACAAGGAGGCGCAGGAGTCCGGCGGTGATGCGTCCGCTCACCAGATCATCATAGCGCAAACCTGCGATCGTGGCTTTGAGCAGGTCTTGCACCAGTGGCGATTCGGGTTGGGTATGGGCTTCGGCGTAGTCGTTCAT
>CAYPOI010000013.1:0-34200 GCA_964412365.1 uncultured Chitinophagales bacterium
GATTTCACGATCGATACACGATGGGTGTTGGAATCAAGTGATGCCCAAGGCAACGTGCATTACGCCTTGAACGAATTCCTTTTTTCAAAATCATCATCGGCTTCGATGATCAAACTGTCGGCGTATTTCAACGACCAATTCATCAATACCTACTGGGCCGATGGACTCATCATCGCCACGCCAACCGGTTCAACAGCATACAACATGAGTGCCGGCGGCCCCATTGTTCAGCCCGAATGCGATGTGATGGTTCTATCCCCCATCAGTCCTCATACCCTTACTACAAGACCGCTTGTATTGCCCGGAAACGGGCGAATCACCATCCGTTCAGAGCACGGCAAACAAGAGGTTTTGTTTTCAAAAGATGGGGAAAATGCGGATATTGAGACGAACCGGATCGAGGTTCAAGTCATGCGCTCGAAGCACACGATTGATCTCATCCAACTACCCGGGCAGCACTATTTCGACACGCTCCGGACCAAGCTGATGTGGGGACTTGACCTTCGCGAACAAAACGGTTCTTCCCAATAACACTATTATCTAAATCAGCGGATTCCCCATGAAAATCACAGTAGTCGGCGCCGGCGGTAATGTAGGCGCAACCGTATCCCTTACTATCGCACAGCGCGATTTTGCCAGTGAAGTTGTTCTCGTCGACCTTGAACGCAAAGAAAACGACAAAACATTCTATCCGTCGAAAGGACGTGGGCTCGACCAATGGCAAACCGCTCCAATCCATGGTTTTGACACACGCCTGAAAGGCACAACCGATTATGCCGACACCAAGAATTCCGACATCTGTGTGATCACAGCCGGGATTCCACGTCGCCCTGGAATGAGCCGTGACGATTTGTTGAGCATCAATGCCAAAATCGTGGAATCGGTTACAAAAGAATTGATCAAGTATTCTCCTGACACCATCATCATTGTGGTCTCCAACCCGTTGGACCTGATGACCCATGTCGCATGGAAAGCCAGTGGGCTGCCGAAGGAAAAAGTGATGGGTATGGCCGGCATTTTGGATACAGCCCGTTACCGCGCGTTTTTGGCTGAAGCATTGGATGTGTCTCCGAAAGATATCCAAGCTGTGATTTTGGGTGGACATGGCGACACCATGGTGCCCCTGCCACGCTACACCACCGTTGCGGGTATCCCTGTGACCCAGTTGATCGACAAAGCCACCTTGGACGCCATCATTGAGCGTGCGAAAGTGGGTGGAGGTGAGTTGGTCGGCTTGATGGGCACATCCGCCTGGTATGCTCCGGGTGCGGCGGCCGCTCAAATGGTGGAAGCCATCGCCTTGAACCAAAATCGGATTTTCCCGTGCGCAGTTCAACTGTCTGGCGAATATGGCATCAGCGACTTGTTCGTGGGTGTGCCAGTCAAACTTGGCAAAGGCGGCATCAAGCAGATTATCGAGATCGAATTGAATGCGGATGAAAAAGCCATGTTGGACAATTCCGCCGAAGCTGTACGTGGACTCATGGTCGATCTGGAACGTATATTGGCCTCGTGACTGAGCCCAACCGTAAAGACCTGATATTCGCTGTAGACGACCTTCCTGAGAATCTGCAGATGCTCAAGCTCGCTCTACGAAGCGCGCCATTCGATATTGTGACCGCCAATTCCGGGGAAGATGCCCTGGATTGGCTGGATCACAACCAGCCGGATCTTATCCTCATGGACATCCAGATGCCTGGAATGGATGGTTATGAGACCACTAAGAAGCTCAAAGCGAATCCGAAACTGGCGAATGTGCCGGTTCTGTTCATATCCGGAATCACGGATCAGAACGCCATTGTGAAGTGTTTTGAAGCAGGCGGTGTGGATTATGTGAGCAAGCCGTTCAAACGGCAGGAAATGGTCGCCCGTATCGCCGCCCATTTGCAGATCAAGCATCTGCAAGAACGGATCAGCGCCGAGCGAAACAAGATCGCGGCCATTTTGAGCAACATCCTTCCGGACAGCCTCATCGAGCAATTGAAAAACGGTCAGCGTCCCGTATCGGAGACGTATCCGGATGTGGTGGTGCTGTTCACGGATTTCCGGAATTTCACAGGACTCACGCGCAAATTGGGCCCTGATGAAGCCATCCGTCATTTGAACCATTTGTTCTATGCGTTCGATGAGATCGTCTCGCATTACAACCTCGAGCGTGTGAAAACCATCGGCGACGGGTATTTCGCCATTGGCGGTGTGAATACACCTGCAGAGGGAGCCGGGCTTCGAGCCATGCATGCCGCTTTGGCCATGCAAGGGTATGTTCGATTTTATAACAAGAAGACAGAGTCAGACAATTGGAGTCTGCGCATCGGTGCGCACATCGGATCTGTGATCGCGGGCATCATCGGCTTTCAGAAAATCGCATTTGACGTTTGGGGCGATGCGGTGAACGTGGCCAGCCGGCTTCAGAGTGTTGCGAAAGAATCGGGTGTCGTGATATCCGAAACCTTGTACGAACGCCTCAAGAATGAGATCGTGGTGAACGAAATCGGGAAAGAAGACTTGCGTAACATTGGCGATCATCATGTGATGAATGTGGTGGAGATCGTGAATGCGGATTCCATCGCACCACCTGATTTCGAGGCCATCCATCAGCGGTTCACATCAGACGACGACCTGCTGCGACGCCTTCTATCGTAATGCAAGCATAACAAGGGGATAACCCAGGGGTAATGTCCATTGCGCAACTTTCGCACATGGCAAAACGACACCTCGATGTAGTGGTCATTTCGGATGTGCACCTCGGCACGGGCGGCTGTCAAGCCACCGAATTGAACCGGTACCTGAAAAGCATCAAACCGTCCATCCTCGTTCTAAACGGAGATATCATCGACGGATGGCAGTTCAAAAAATCCTTTTTCCCGGAAGCGCATTTCAAAGTCGTTCGGCGCTTCATGAAAATGATGGAACAAGGAACCAAGATTTACTACCTCACCGGCAACCACGACGAAGTGCTTCGCCAGTTCACCGATCTGAATCTGGGCTCGTTCCAATTGATCGATAAACTGGTGCTCGATTTGGATGGAAAACGTGCTTGGATCTTCCATGGCGACATTTTCGATTTCACCATGCGTTATTCCAAATGGATCGCGAAGCTGGGAGCGGTCGGGTACGAGTTCCTCATCAAACTGAACACTCTGGTCAACAACATCTCGCGCTTCTTCGGCAAAGGGAAAATCTCCCTATCGAAGCGCATCAAAGACAGCGTCAAAAAAGCCGTCAGTTTTGTCAGCGATTTTGAACATACCGCCACCGAACTGGCGATTGATAATGGCTATGATTATGTGGTCGTTGGACACATCCACAAGCCGAACATGCAACGGTTCTCCAATGAGAAGGGTTCTGTTTTATATCTGAACTCAGGCGATTGGGTGGAAAACCTTACTGCCTTGGAATACAACGAAGGCGAATGGTCGCTCTTCCGCTACACCGAGTCCGATTTCATGGATGTCGACATCCGGATTCCGGAACCACCGGAAGAAGTCGAACTCAATATTCGGGAAAAAGTGATCGGTACGCTCTTAACAAACGGATTTTCCAATGCGCATACTTTACGGAATACAGGGAACGGGTAACGGTCACTTTTCGCGAGCCAAAGAATTCATCCCCATCCTAAAAGAACATGGATCGGTGGATATTCTGGTAAGCGGAAGCAATGCGGATGTGAGCTTGGGTCACCCCATCACGTTTCGCAGAAGCGGACTGAGTTACACCTTCGGTCGCAACGGCGGTATCGATTATCTGGACACGGCGAAGAATTTCCGCCCTATCCGATTCATTGAAGATGTGCGGGCGATGGATGTGGATCGTTATGATCTCATCATCACCGATTTCGAGCCCATCACGGCATGGGCGGCCAAGCTCGCAGGACGTCAGTGCTTCGGATTGAGCCATCAAGCGGCGTTTCTTTCGGCGAAAACACCACGTCCGGCCGCTCCCAACCCAGGAACAGAACTCCTGTTCAAGAACTTCGCCCCCTGCACCGATCCCATCGGACTGCATTACAAATCCTACGACGAGTTTATCTGGACCCCGATCATTCGCAGCGATGTGCGCGAATTGAACCCCACATCCGGCGAACACATCACCGTTTATCTGCCGGCTTATGGAGATGACGTGTTGCTACCGATCTTCCATGCCTTCCCCTTGATCCAATGGCATGTGTTTTCCAAGCATTGCAAGACCGCTTATGCATCGGAAAACGTTTGGGTGCGTCCGGTGCGGAACGAAGATTATTTGAAAAGCCTGGAGGCCTGCCGCGGACTCATTTCCGGTGGAGGCTTCGAAGCTCCTGCCGAAGGCTTGTATCTTGGCAAACCCATGCTCATCGTGCCGATGCGCGACCAATACGAGCAGAAATGCAACGCCGAAGCCCTGAAAGAATTCGGTGTGATGTCGGTTGATGCGGTAGATGCTCAATTTCCAAGTGTAGTAGAACAATGGTTGGATGAAACATCGACATCCATCCGGATCGACTTCCCGAATCAGACCATCCCGATCGTGGAACACATGATGAAAACGGGATTGGGAGTGAAGACGGGGTAGTACCTGCTATACCACCTTCAACACCACCACGGTCATATCATCGGCGAGATCATACTCGCTGTAAGTGAGGATCTCAACACGAATGACTTCACAGATCTGTTCGGCGGATAAAGTATCCGTATCGATGTTCGTGAGTAGTCGTTCCATCTTCGGATAATCGTAGAGGTCACCCTTCGCATTACGCGCTTCTGGGAGACCGTCAGAGTACAGCATCACGACGTCTCCGGGTTGAAGCACGAACTCGGTTTCGTTGTAGGTCACATCCGAACGCAATGCGAGCGGATATCGTGGGATGGGTGCTTTCAAATATTGCACCGATCCGCCGCGCTTGAGAAGCGGTTCGCAATGTCCGGCATTGGCGAAACGGAACACACGGGTTTTGAAATCATATCGAGCCAGCAGACACGTGATGAAGGTTTGTTTATCGGTGCGCTCGTGCAGCATAGGATTGATGTCGGTGAGCACTTGGGCGGGATGCTTCGACGCCACACGCGAAAGCAACAAGCCACTTGTGAAGATGGCGCTAAACGCGGCTTTCATGGCCTTGCCAGACACATCCACCACCGTGATCATCAAATCATCCCCGACGGTCTGATAGTCGAAGAAATCACCTCCCACTTCAAAGGATGGAATGAAGAATCCTTTCACTTCCGAATCACAACAAACCGGTGCCGATTTCGGCATCAGAGCGAATTGGGAGTCTTTGGCAATCTGAAACTCCTTTTCAATCCGCATTTGCTTCATGTTTTTTTCTTCGTAATCCGGAATGAAGCGTTTGCCACCGACAGACGACCCATACCGATACATGAAAAATCCGATGACAAACGGAAGTCCGGTCACGATCAGCAGTTGGATGCCATTGGATAGGATGAAGGGATCGTTGGACCACAGATAAACGCCCAAACGGATGACCATATAACCAAACCACCAAGCGGTGAGAGTCGCAATCAATCCAAAATAACGGTAGGCAATCACAAGAGGCGCGCAGTAAGCGATCATCATCCAAATATCTTGAACCACCGAGCCTGTGCTTGCTGAGGTGCGACCGATGAGCGTCAGCAGGATTCCGATGGATACCGAACCGATGATCATCACTAGAATGCTGTTTTTGATGCGGTTCTGAAGCAGCGATAGGACCACGCCGAACGTGGAAAAACCGATCAGCCAAGTGCTTGACCAACTGTTCAACACCGTGCTGAACGCGGGCCATCGTGTGCTGATTTCAGTGAATCCGAGATTGCTGTCGTATTGAAAAAAAACGATGTGCTGACCAAAAAGGGCCACCGCCCAAAGCGCCAAGGCCATCCCGCCGAACGCGTACCCAACCAACAAAGATTGACCTGTTTCGCGAGTGAAAAAGGATCCGCTCCACATCGCATCCACCACATCCATCTGACGGTCATTGGTCTGCCTAGATAGGGATTCCCAGGTCAAATAAGACAGCGCGCCGAAGAACGAAAGGATGAAGAAATAAAAGGCTTGCCCAACCATGTCCAACCCAATCAACCGCACCGAAAAGAATGAATAGAAGGTGCTTTCGTATGCCAAATACCGCCAGATTATCATTGTGACGAACAAAATGGCAAAGATTCCGAGTCCACGGCGCCAAATCACACGACCTTTGAAGATCTGTGTGAAGCCGCTGACAATCACAATTCCTGCGAGAATGAAGAGGGTCGTAAAGAAGAAGAACACTTCAGACGTTGGACTGTCGATTCCATTGCTCGACTCTTCCAATTCATGGTAAACCGCTTTCACGCCTCTCAAATCCACACCTTGCATCACGATGGCTGTGGAATCGGTTTCGATGGTTCGGATGGCGGGGCGGATGTCGGCTTCAATCCGCAATGGGCCTCTTCCGGAAGCGCTGATTCGATCCCAACGAATGGTATGCTCGGATGTCTCTTCTGAGGCGGAATTCACATCCATCGACATCCCGAAATCCGGGGATGGCGAATCCAAGGTATACTGAGTCGGGTCGTAGCCCATCACATCCTGAAGAATACGGGTCATCAACCCATCCAATGAATCACCCGCAATGAATGTGGAATACTCATCATCAATGACTAGGGATCGGATCCTGAGGTCATCATCGAAGTTGATGCGGATATCCATGTCACCGGTCAGATACACATTCAGATTCGCAACCGGAGTGTTGTCTGTGATCGTTTTGCCCGCTTGCACCTTCCATCCGCTCAATGGCACGCCGGCTCGGTTCAAGAAACTGGGGTTGATGCGGGTAGTTGGACGAAGCGAATCGCTCAGCTGGCGATAGAAGCGGGACCGTTGTTCTCTCGTTCCCATCACGGTTAGAGAATCTGACGGGATGTCGAGCAGGCTGAGTACCCGATTGAAGTGGGCTTCCGCTTCGGTTTTGCTGACTCGAACGGGTGCCGACGAATGGAAATCAATCGCCGGACGCAGCAACAAGAACAGCATTACCCCTAACGCACCGATGTAGAGCAGCGTGTAGACCGATCGAAAATTGGGGCGTAGTACGGAGGGTGCCATAAGGGAGGTAACTTAACGCGACGGATGGAAACAACAAAGGCTCGTCATAAGACAAGCCTTTGAAAGATGTGACAGAACGTAGGGGTCGCTTAGCAGAATGCGTCAAAAATCATTTTCAGATCCGCGGCCACGTCTTGAGCCGTGCGTCCTTCCACCCGATGGCGAGGAACCATTGCTTTGATTTCGCCATCTTTGAAAAATGCGAAGGATGGGGATGATGGTGGATATTCGCTGAAATATTCACGGGCACGGGCAGTCGCTTCTTTGTCTTGTCCGGCGAACACCGTGTACATGATGTCGGGCTTCTTATCGTTATCCATCGCGATTTTCACAGCTGGACGAGCATTGCCGGCTGCACAACCACATACCGAGTTGATCACCAACAGCATGCTGCCGTTGGCTTTCGTGCCGAGTACGGAATCCACGTCTTCTGGGGTGCGAAGTTCTTTCACGCCGAGGTCGGTCAATTCCGTTCGCATCCAGCTGGCGTCTGGGCCTATTCCAAAACCGAATTGCATAGTGTTCCTAAGATTGGTTACAGTTAAATAATGGTCAAATATAACTACTTTCAGGCACTTATGAGGAACCTTCCAATCGCTTTGATCATCCTTCTCGCGGCGTGCAGCAGCACAAAAACCTATGTGAGTCCGATGGCTCTGCAACCCGTTGGCGAACGGGATTTCGATGTGGCCGTGAACCAGACCGACACCCATTTGAACGTGACGGTCAACTTCCGGAACAACCAATACTACGGTGCGGTGATGCAATATGGCTTCACCTTATATGTGGATGGGGACCCGAAATTCAAACGGTCGATGGGTTTCACCTATCCGTTGGGGATCCAGCATTTCATCGACATGGTCCCCGGTGCGCGCGAAGCCGTTCAACGCGGCGAACGGATCGAAGCGGTGGATGATCTGTCAACCCGGTTACGTCCCCTATCCGCCCGACTCTTGTATCGTACCAATCCCAAAAGCAGTGCGGTGTTCGGAAATGTGAACTTGACCCAACTCGAAGCCCAAGGCGTCATCATCCGCATGGACGAAACCCAGGCCTTGCTTCGCATCGAGTATCAAATTCCGTTGGAAACGACGCGGGTCTATCCGTATGCCGTGGATGCGAAGGATGGGGAGCTCTTGCTCGGCTTCGAGATCAAGCCACCGATCGTGGAAGGAACCTCAGGGATGGATCCATCCCGAGGCGGATCGGATCGAATGGGGATGGGCACCACCCGCACACCCTATGGCAGCATCAACCGGGATGATGAGTTATCCCAATCGATGCGCCGCCAAATGATGGGGGAATACGTCAAGTGGGTGAGGATAAAGATTTAGGTCCTTCTTACTTCCCGTACAGCTCCGAGACCTTTGCCCAGTTCACCAGGTTCCAGAACGCGGTGACATAATCCGGACGACGGTTCTGATAGTTCAGATAGTAGGCATGTTCCCACACATCCAACCCGAGAAGCGGCGTTTTGCCATCCATGATCGGTGAATCCTGATTTGGAGTGGAGGTCACTTCCAACTTGCCGTTGTTCACCACGAGCCAAGCCCAACCGGATCCGAAGCGGGTTGCAGCCGCTTTGCCGAACAACTCTTTGAAGGCATCGAACGAGCCGAAAGCGGCATCGATATCGGAAGCCAACGCGCCGGAAGGCTTGCCACCGGCATTCGGAGCCAAAACGGTCCAAAACAAAGAGTGGTTGGCATGTCCACCGGCATTGTTGATCAGAGCTTGTTTCTTGTCTGCAGGAACTTCATTGATTCGGGTCAACAGTTCTTCCACGCTCAGCTTTTCAAACTCGGTACCAGCCAATGCGGCATTTGCATTGTTGATATACGCCTGATGGTGCTTGGTATGGTGGATTTCCATGGTACGCGCATCAAAATGAGGTTCCAAAGCATCATAAGCGTAAGGCAGTTGGGGTAATGTGTAAGACATATCGTCTCCTCTATTTTTTGTTCGTGTTTTACTTGTTTATGGGTTAAATATACCCAAAGCAGTTGGGCATTCCCTATCTTTAGGGCTTCTAAACCTATCCTATGACTTACGATTTCGACCTTATCATCTTGGGCAGCGGTCCAGCTGGATTCTCTTGCGCCATGCAAGCCAGCAAATTCGATAAAACCGTTCTGATCATCGAAGCAGACGATACCCACTTGGGTGGAGCCTGGATCAACAACGGAACCGTTCCAAGCAAAGCCCTGCGCGAAGCGGCCATGAACATCCACCGCTTCACCCGCCAGTTTGGGGATGTCGACAATAAAAAACCCTACCAGATTTTTGAGATGGAAGATCTTCTCAAGGCCAAATTCAAGGTGATGGCCCATGAGAATTCAGAAATCAAACGCAATCTGATTAAGAATGAAGTGAAGACCGTGCGCGGGTTCGGACGCCTGATCGATCCGCATACCGTCGAAGTATCGGACTCGATGGATGTGAAAAAAACCTATTCCGCGAAGTTCATCCTTGTATCTACCGGCTGCTCACCTACGCCTCCGAAGACGTTCAAAGTGGATCAGAAGCGGGTGCTCGACAGCAATTCCATCCTCAAACTCGCCCACATCCCCCGTCGGCTTATTTTAGTCGGTGCCGGCGTTCAAGCCATTGAATATGCCACGATTTTCGCAGCACTTGGCACGAAAGTAACCATTCTCAATCCCGATCCTGAGTTTCTATCGTTCCTCGATCCCGAAATTAAGGCGATTTTGGAGAAAAGTCTCGAAGAATTCCGAGTTCTGATGTACCACTCGGCAACGGTTTCTGGAATCGGGGCCAACGAGCTTCGTAATTGCACCGAAGTTCATTTCATGACCGGCGACGACCAGCTACGTGTGATCGAAACCGAACAAGTTTTGTATTTCGGCGGACGCACCCCGAACACACGCAACATCGGCCTGGAAGAATTGGGCATCGAAATCGACGATCACCATTTCATCACCGTTAATCCTTCTTATAAAACAGCTGTCGGAAGCGTGTATGCCGCGGGTGATGTGGTTGGATATCCCCAGCTCGCATCCGCATCCTTTTCGCAGGGTCGACTTGCTGCATGCGATATGTTCGATATTCCAGCGAGCGAAGTCTCCGGACTCATCCCCTTCAGCATCTACAGCTATCCTGAAATTTCGAGCATCGGGATGTCGGAAGACGAAGCCAAAGCGGCGGGTTATGATGTGACCATCGGTCGGGCGTATTGGGAAAACCTGACCAAAGCCGCGATCGCCGAGAATCAGAACGGTATGTTGAAGCTGATCTTCGAAACCAGCACGTTCAAGCTGTTAGGCGTTCACATCATCGGGATGGGTGCCTGCGAAATCATCCACTTGGGTCAGACGGTAATGGCCTTCGGTGGCGACATCCGTTATTTCATCGGACATATGATGAACTACCCGACCTACGCCGAAGCCTACCGCGTGGCGGCATTCAATGGCGTAAACCGGGTCTACAAAGCGGGTGTGAAGTACCGTCAGATCTTAGGCTGAGGCACGACACGGATGTGCAGCTCTTCGAGCTGCTTGGCATCCACCACATCGGGGCAATTGTCCATCAGCGAAACCGCGCGTTGGTTTTTCGGGAACGCGATGACGTCGCGCAAGCTGCGTGAGCCGGTGAGCAACATCACGATGCGGTCGAGTCCGAGGGCCAATCCACCATGCGGAGGCGCACCGAAACGGAACGCATCCAAGAGGAATCCGAATTTCTCTTGGGCTTCGGCTTCTTCGATACCCAGCAATTTGAACATCTTGCGTTGAAGCGACGGATCGAAAATCCGGATGCTTCCGCCGCCGATCTCGCTGCCGTTCATAACAAGATCATAGGCGCGGGCGCGGACTTTCCCCGGATCGGTATCCATCAGCGCCAAATCGTCCGGATGCGGCGACGTGAACGGATGGTGCATGGCCATCCAACGTTTCGATTCGGGATCGTAATCCAGCAAAGGAAAATCGGTGACCCACAGCAGGGCGTTCTTGGTTGCATCCACCAAATTGAACTCCTGAGCCGCGATGAGTCGCAAGGTTCCGAGTTGGGCGAAGACGGTTTCCTTCGGTCCGGCCAAAATCAAGATCAGATCGCCTTTGGCTGCGCCGGATGCGGCCACCATTTCGGCAGTGATGTCTTCGGAAACAAATTTCGCAACAGACGAATACACTTCCTCTTCATTGTTTTTGATGTAGATCATGCCACCCGCGCCGGCTTCTTGCTTGGCGCGATCGGTAAGGCGATCCATCATGCCGCGGCCAAGGTGACCTTGACCTGGAACCACAAATCCGACGACAGCTCCGCCTTCGGCAACGGTTTTCGAGAACACACGGAATTCCGATTTGCCGACGATCGACGAAAAATCAGTGAATTCGAGTCCGAAACGCAGATCCGGCTTATCCGAACCATAGGTGGTCATGGCATGCTGGTAAGTCATGCGCGGAAGCGGCGTGGCCACATCCATCCCGACGGTCTCTTTCATGAGGCGGGCGATCAGGCCTTCGGTCATCGCATAGATCGATTCTTCATCCACGAACGACATCTCGACGTCGATCTGAGTGAATTCGGGCTGACGATCGGCGCGCAAATCCTCGTCACGGAAACATTTCACAATCTGGAAGTAGCGGTCCATGCCAGCTACCATCAGAATCTGCTTATAGGTCTGTGGTGATTGGGGCAATGCATAAAATGTGCCCGGATTCACACGGCTCGGAACCAAATAGTCGCGCGCGCCTTCCGGGGTCGAACGCATCAGCACCGGTGTTTCCACTTCCGCGAAATCATGCTTGTGGAAGTAATCGCGCACGATGTGACCGGCTTTCGAACGCAACATCAGGTTGCGCTGCATGATCGGGCGACGCAGATCCAAGTAACGGTATTTCAGGCGCAGGTCTTCGTTGGTTTTCAGATCATCAATGATCTCGAACGGAGGCGTGTCGGCCGCGTTGTAAATCTCGAGCTTGTGCACGCGCACTTCAATCGCACCGGTCTGCATTTTCGGGTTGATATTGGCCGCATCCCGGTTCAACACCACCCCTTCGATGCCGATCACATACTCGGAACGTAGCACATCCGCTTGGGCATGGGCTTCCGGATTATCTTGAGGCGACAGCACGATTTGCGTGAGTCCGTAACGGTCGCGCAGATCGATGAAAATCACACCGCCCAGATCCCGGCGAGTATCTACCCAGCCGTTCAATGTGACACGCTCACCAGCGTTGGAAGCCCGAAGTTCACCACAAGTATGGGTGCGTTTGATCAACATAAATTGGTATCCCTAATCTGTATCGTTTGAGGCGTGAAAGGTACGGAATTTCCGGCTTCGCTTGAATGTGAGGATTCCCGGATGTAGCTTCTTCAGATGAAGGAAACCGTGACCGCATTCAGCGATCAACTGATAACCCAGTTCTTGGAGGAAGTACCCGCCGCCATCGCCATGTTCGATCGCGACATGAATTATCTGTTCACTTCCCGCCAATGGCTGATGGAAGTCCAACTGCCCGATAAGACCAGCCACATCGGCAAAAACTTGTATGCCACCATTCCAAACCAACCCGATCATTGGATTGAATCACATGCCCGCGCCATGAAAGGAGAGCGGTTGTCGTATGATTTGGAGGAAGTGGTTATTCCGAATGGAGATAGCGTGTGGTACCAATGGGGTGTTAGTCCTTGGTTTGATCGGAATGGGGAAATCGGCGGAGTGTTGGTTTACATGCAAAACATGACGCAGCGTGTGATCGCCGACCGGCTCGCATCCAAAATGAATGAGGAACGGATGCGTCGTCAAATCCGTGTGGAAGCCGGCGAGACAGAGCGTCGACGGATTTCACGCGAATTGCACGACGGATTGGGTCAGTTGCTCACCGCAGCCCAATTGAATGTGAATCTGGTAATGGAAAAGGCCGATCCGTCAACCGAATCCATCCAGCACGCGATGGGAAAGATTCGCGATCTTCTGGAGTATTCCATTCGCGAGATCCGAACCATCGCACATGAGTTGCGCCCCTCGACTCTCGATGATTTTGGACTTATACCCGCTTTGCGACACCTGTTCAACGAATGTTCGGCAACACATCGGGTCATCACCTTCCGAGAGAATGTTCCTAACCGTCTCCCACCCGTGGTCGAATCATCTGTTTTTCGGATTTGCCAAGAAGCCGTCACCAACATCGTCCGCCATTCCGGTGCAGAAACCGCGCGTGTCGACCTTTATGTGCGGGATAATCACGTGCATCTCATGATCCAAGATGACGGGGTGGGAATGTCGGTGACCACGACCGAGCTTAACGGCATCGGCATCATCAATATGCGTGAACGCGCAGAATTGCTAGGCGGAAGCTTCATGATCGAAAGCTCGCCCGACAAAGGCACCGACATCATCGTGGAGGTTCCAATTTCATGAATAAAATCCGAGTGTTGGTAGCCGATGATCATGACATCGTTCGATTTGGAATCGTATCGGTGCTTAACACATCCAAGGAAATCCAAGTCGTTGCGGATGTGGCCACCGGCGATGAAGCGCTAACGGCCTATACGCGATTGAAACCGGATGTGTGCTTGCTGGATGTGTCGATGCCGGGTAAATCCGGAATCGAAACGGCGACCGAAATCCGCAAGTTGGACCCGAATGCAAAAGTCTTAATTCTGACAATGCATCAGAACGAGGAATATCTGAGTCAAGCTCTGAAAGCGGGCGCATCCGGTTACATCCTGAAAAATTCGTCTATCAAGGAATTGGTAAAGTCGATCGGCCAGGTGATGAAAGGAGATACGGTGTTCAGCGAATCCGTCGGCAAGTGGATGGCCGATCAATACGTGAAAAACGCAACGATGGGAGCGGGTGCCATGGACGAACTGATGAGCCTGACTCGCCGTGAAAAGGAAATCACGAAACTGATCGTGGATGGGAAAACCAGTCAGGAAATCGCGGATATCCTGTTCATCAGTCCGCGCACCGTTGAAGCGCACCGCGCCAATCTGATGCAAAAATTGGGATTGAAGAATACGGCCGCTCTGGTGAAATTCGCGGTCGCGAACGGATTGGGCTGACTACGTAAAACTACGTACAAAAATTACGCAGTTCCCTCGATTGTTGTGACGGAACCCCTCGCTTACCTTTATGTGAAAGCAAATGGGGTAATAACCGTCTGTAGATGATAAAAAGGCGCCTCTCCTTGACGGGAGGGCGCCTTTATTTTTGTATGTAGCGCGAGGCAGATTCGAACTGCCGACCTTAGGGTTATGAATCCTACGCTCTCACCAACTGAGCTACCGCGCCGTGCAAAGGTCCCAAATATACGGCGAAAAGTCCGTAATTTGCCAACCATGGCTAAGAATATCACACCCCGTTCGTCCGATTACTCACGCTGGTACCTGGATATCATCCGCGAAGCGAAACTTGCTGAACATGCTCCTGTGAGAGGTTGTATGGTCATCCGCCCTACAGGCTATGCCTTATGGGAGAATATGCAGCGCGTGTTAGATCAGATGTTCAAAGACACGGGGCACGAAAACGCGTATTTCCCACTGTTCATCCCGAAATCCTTTTTGTCGAAAGAAGCGAGCCATGTGGAAGGGTTCGCCAAAGAATGCGCGGTCATCACCCATTCCCGCTTGATCAGCAAAGATGGTGGCGTGGAAGTGGATCCCGATTCGAAGCTTGAGGAAGAGCTCATTGTGCGTCCCACATCCGAAACCATCATCTGGGACACTTACCGCGGCTGGATCCAATCCTATCGCGATCTTCCGATCCTCATCAACCAATGGGCAAATGTGGTTCGATGGGAAATGCGTACCCGGCTATTCCTGCGCACGATGGAATTCCTATGGCAAGAAGGGCATACCGCCCACGCCACGCGTGAAGAAGCGGTGATCGAATCGGAACGCATGTTGGAAGTGTATCGCATCTTCGCGGAAGACTACATGGCGATGCCGGTGCATACCGGAGTCAAAACCGCTTCGGAACGATTTGCGGGTGCCATCGACACCTATTGCATCGAAGCGATGATGCAAGACGGAAAAGCATTGCAAGCCGGAACGTCCCACTTTTTAGGTCAAAATTTCGCCAAAGCGTTTGAAGTGAAATTCCAAGACAGCAATTCCCAACTCGACTATGTCTGGGCCACCAGTTGGGGCGTGTCTACGCGACTGATCGGTGGATTGATCATGACCCATTCGGATGACGACGGACTCGTGCTTCCTCCGCGCCTCGCTCCCACTCAAGTGGTGATCGTGCCGATCTGGAAAAACGATGAAGAAAAAGCGTTGGTCGGTGAGTACGCGAAAGGAATTCTGAATGAACTCAAATCGGCCGGCATTCGCGTGAAATACGACGATCGCGAGCAGTACAAGCCCGGATGGAAATTTGCCCAGTACGAAGTCGAAGGCGTTCCATTGCGTGTGGCGGTGGGTCCACGTGATGCTCAAAACGGGATGACTGAGCTCGCTCGACGCGATACGAGAAGCAAAGAATTGGTGAGTCGTGATAGCCTCGCCGCAACCGTTGTGGACTTGCTGGAAGTGATTCAAACCACTTTGTTCGAAACAGCCAAAAAACGCCGCGAAGATCTCACATCTGTTTGTGATGATTATGAGACCTTTAAGACGATTTTGGACGAAAAAGGCGGCTTCATCTACGCTCATTGGGACGGAACACCCGAAACCGAAGCCAAAATCAAAGACGAGACTAAGGCCACCATCCGGTGCATCCCGTTCAATAATCCGCATGCCGAGCCCGGTACCTGCATGATCTCAGGAAAACCATCGTCACAGCGCGTTTTGTTTGCACGGTCGTATTAACTTAGGCCATGACCTTGGCAGAACGCATCGCCCGACTTTGGTCGGATATCCTCAATCCTCTATACCTCTCCCCTCCGCTGTTCGTCGCATGTGGATGGTTGGTAGGTAGCGACCTATTCAGCATCGGAACGGCGTTCGGCATCAGTCTCACGAGTCTGACCTTCGCGCCTTTGATGTATCTGACCATCCTCACACGTCAGGGACGTATCGAAGGGTTTGATGTGCTGAATCGCGCAGACCGTCCAAACATCTACATGTTCAGCTTGGCCTGTTATGTTTCTGCGATTTTGTTGTTTGCGATGGCCGATATCGCTCCGAAAAGCCTGTATGTATTCATCTGTTTGCTGTACACCGTGAACACATTGGTCTTTTTCTCGATCAATCGGTGGACCAAAATCAGCGTCCATTGCGCATCCATTGCCACGGTTGGAACCTTGATCATCACCTTCATCCCAGTACATCAGACTGACTTGATCTTCGCCGCAATCTTTTTGTTTCTCATCGCGGTCGGAGTTATGATTTGGGCTCGGGTGCTCTTGAAATGCCATACGATCGGTCAAGCGGTTTCCGGCGCGATGCTTGGCACACTCCTACCAGTCATAGAGCGGTATATCATCTATCCCTTGATGGTATGAGGCCAGACCGCATCGTTTGCAATGCCGAGCAGGCGCGTGAACTGGATGCGCATACGCAACGGGTGCTTGGAATCGGTGCGTTGCAATTGATGGAAGCCGCTGGTTTGGGTGCTGTGATGCTGATCAAGCAACATCACCCGATCGGAACACCTGTATTGATTCTTGCCGGACCCGGAAACAATGGTGGCGACGGCCTCGTGATCGCACGCATCCTTTCCCAAATAGGTTATCCTGTTTTTGTGCATGCGCTCGGGTCCTTGCACACCGAGCAGTCCTCCTATCTGAAATCTCTCGAGTCCATCACCTACTGCTCGTCGATATCCGAGTGGCCCGACGCCGGAATCATCGTAGATGCGTTGTTCGGCATCGGATTAAGCCGTGGATTGGATGGGGATGCGGCCCAGCTGATTGAGAAAGCGAACGCATCGGGTCGAGCTATTTGGAGCGTCGATATCCCCAGCGGGCTAGATGCGACGAATGGGACGGTGGCGGGTGCGGCGATCCGGGCGACGCATACCGTGGCGATGGGCTGCTACAAGTCGGGGTACTACAGTGGCGAGGGTCCGGATCGATGTGGCTCTGTGCATCTCATCCCGTTGGGATTTCCAAAAGGTAAATGCGAGGAGAGTCGGCTGGATGTGATGTTCGCCAGCGACGACAGTCCGTTGAAACGCCAGGATGGTCGCCATAAGTATGAGAACGGTGTGGTTCATGTGATCGGCGGATCCTCTGGCATGTCTGGTGCGGTGGTAATGGCTGCGAACGCGGCGTGGCGGAGTGGATGCGGCGCCGTGATGGTACACGTGCCCATGGGGTTGCTTCCCCGCATCGACGCACACCTCATCCAGCAAGTCAAAATTGGCCATGGCTCACCAACCGACACCCGATTCATGGTATCCCATGCCGAATCGGTCATAGAGCGCATCGCTCAAAAACCAGGCGTGATCCTTATCGGACCCGGAATGGGTCAGGATGCGGCCTCTCACGATTTTGTGCGAGCGATCGCATATGGAACGTCTGAACTTTTGGTGGTGGATGCGGACGCTCTACGTGCCATGAACGGCTCGAAACGTGGAAATAGGATCCTGACCCCTCATCCCGGGGAACTCGCAGGGCTTGCGGGTGGTGACGTTTCCAACTGGTCGAAACGCCTCGATGCCGGGCGACATCTCGCATCCCAAATGGATTCGATCGTTGTGAGCAAAGGTCAGCCCACCGTCGTGATCCGGTCGGATGGGTACGCGACACTCACCGGTTACGACACACGACTTTTTTCGCGGATGGGATTTGGTGATGTTCTTGCCGGTACGATTGCGGCATTTTGCTCGTTTGAATCAGACCGGATCACTGCGATCCGCCACGCGCTGCTGAATGGGTATCGGCAGGCGATGCAAACCCAAGACCCGTACATTCCTATATGATTCGCTTCATCCCCCTCCTGGTACTCATTTGGACTGGAATCACCATCTATCTCACCTTGGCTCCTGCCGATTATCTGCCGGAAACCAAAGTGTTCGGATACGATAAAATCGGACATTTCGGAATATTCGGAGGTTGGACGTTCCTCAGCGGCTTGTTCATCGTGTATTACCTGGATCGACCCGATTTCGAGACATGGAAAATCTGGCTGTATGGCGTCGCATTCGGGGCGTTTATCGAATTTTCACAGTGGGCATTGCCGGTGAATCGTAGCGCTGAAGTCGGCGATATGGTGGCGAATGTGCTGGGTATTTCCGTGGCCACCTACATCTTTATGCGACTGCGCCGAAACAATCTGAAGAAGTACCTTGCGTTGGAAAGATAAAGTAGTATTTTTCTCCATTCTCACTCAAACCAGGTTCACGTCATGTCTTTAACACGCAAAGCTCCTGAAGTTGATCTTCGCAAAAGCTATCGGATTTATCTCCAGTTCGGGATGATTGTCACTCTCGCTATGTTGATTGGATTGTTCCGCGCACCAATCAATCAAGGCGAAATCGCTGATTTCACACCTCCTGAGCAAGATATTGTGGAAGTGGAAGAGATCATCCAGACCGAGCAAATCGAAACCCCGCCACCACCACCTCGTCCTCCCGTGCCGGTAGAAGTACCGAACGATGAGATCATTGAAGACGAGATCATTGGGTTTGATTTTGAATTGAATTTGGATGGACCAATGGCTTTGCCACCTCCTCCTGCCGCTGAAGAAGAAGAGCCAGAAATCTTTATCGTTGTAGAACGCATGCCTGAGCCAGCCGGTGGTATGGATGCGATCTATCGTCGCGTGAAGTATCCAGAAATCGCTCGTAAAGCCGGCATCGAAGGTCGCGTCGTGCTTCAATTCATCGTGGACGAGCGCGGAAATGTGGTGAACCCTACGGTTATCCGTGGAATCGGCGGTGGTTGTGATGAAGCCGCTATCGACGCCATCCGTGGCGTGAAATTCACACCGGGCATGCAACGCGGACGTCCCGTGAAAGTGCAATTTCAATTGCCAATCGTTTTCCGCCTGCAGAACTAAGAGTTTGTTTGGTTGAGTTAAAAAAAGGCTACCCTCGGGTAGCCTTTTTTGTTTGTGGGAATTCCGATCACACCAAACGAAGCAGATGATTCAACGACTCGAACTGGATGCGCCGACGAGCCTCATCAAGCACGACCCATTCTAGTCGTTCGATACCCTCTTCGGCTTGGGGCACCAGCTCACCTCCATCCCCATCAATGCTCATCAGAAACCAGTGCGTCGTTTTGCTCCACATCCCATACTCATCCTCATACTCATGATGAGTGTGAGTTAGAAACCGAGTGAGGGTGAGTCCGGTGACACCCGTCTCCTCACTCACTTCACGAAGCGCGCATTGTTCGATGGTTTCGCCCGCATCGAGCTTGCCCTTAGGCAAATCCCAGGCGCCCCGGCGGAACATAAGTAACAATTGCTCTTTCCCGTCGACAGTTCGGATGACTACGCCTCCGGCTGCAGTGACCGGAACCGGCGTTTTATTCACCTTTTTTTGCCTCGTCGACGTAATTCAACCGTAAGGTATTCAATACATGTTGCACGTAGGATTCCAGTTCCGGCTGAAGATTACCCTTCGTGTAGCGCTGAAGCATGTCGAGCGTGTCGATCATGTATCGGGCTTGGGTGAGGTCGCGTTCGATCGCGTCGGTGGACGGATTCTTCAATTTCCCCAATCCCATCATCGCCAACTGCTCATGCTGCTGCACCAAGGTGAAGAACAATAGTTGATGTTGCTGGTCTTGGGAGAGGTTTTTCTGTTCGTTTTCCATAGGTGATTTCTTTTTTGCTAAGATACGGAGTTCGTACCTTACAGGCAGATATGTTGCGCATCCGCCCTTTCCGTGCTTGGAGACCAGAACCCGATACCACTTCCGAAGTGGCGTGTGTTCCATACGATGTGATCGACACGGATGAAGCCCGAGCCCTCGCTGTCGGCAAGCCCCGCAGTTTCCTGCATGTGATTCGTCCGGAAATCGGTCTCCCTTCGTCCACCGACATCCATTCCGACGCCGTATACGAGAAAGGTCGCGAGGTATTGGACCAGTTTTGCGCCGATGGCACTCTCATCCAAGAAGATGTACCGTCTTGGTATGTGTATCGAATCATGATGGGGACCCATTCCCAAATCGGATTGTTTTGCTTGGTCTCGACGGACGATTATGATGCGGGCCTGATTGTGAGACATGAACTCACACGTCCGGATAAAGAAGACGACCGTACCCGACACATCATCACACAAGCTGCGCATGCCGAACCCGTGTTGCTCATCGCGCCACGCTTGGCTGGCTTTGCCGATGCGCTTCGCGCGGAAGAAGCCCACACACCTCTATACGACCTTACAACCGACGATGGCATACGCCACACCATTTGGAGAGCCGCGTCGATGCTGCCGGGGCGTATGCTCGCCCAAGCCGACCGACTCTATGTCGCCGACGGGCACCATCGCTGCAAAGCCGCATCCCGCGCCGCGACCAAACTGACCGAGACCGACGCCAAGTATTTCCCCGCGGTCATCTTTCCGCAAGAACAGTTACGGATTTTGCCTTATAACCGTGTGCTGACATCGGTCAGCCAAGCGCAATGGGATGCGTTTCTTGCGCAATTTCCGGCTTTGCCCGAAAATGGTCCTATTCCCGGCATCCGTGGACGTATCTCCGTCTATCGAGCCGGACAATGGTCGACGCACGATCTTCCACCCGCCACAAGTACCAAAGCCGACGATATGCTGGATGCCTCGCGTTTGCAGAATGGCATTCTGGATCCGTTATTCGGTATTGAAAATCCCCGAACCGATACCCGAATCGGATTCATCGGCGGTATCCGCGGAACGAAGGAGCTTGAACGACTCGTTGATTCCGGTAAGGCGCAGCTCGCGATCAGCATGCATCCCACCAGCATCATCGAATTGATCGCCGTGTCGGATGCGGGCCTGCTAATGCCCCCCAAATCCACTTGGTTCGAACCGAAACTACGCTCTGGATTATTGATTCATCGCATTTCATAATTTTCCCCATTACCCAACCCATCATGTTCCGCTCTTTTAATTTCGCTGCCGGCCCATCCAACCTCCCAACTGAAGTCCTGCTCAAAGCCCAGCAGGAATTTCTTGATTATCGTGGTACGGGTTCGTCCATCATGGAACTGAGCCACCGCGGACCCGAGTACATCGAGGTCGATGCCCAGGCCACATCCCGCATCAAATCACTGCTCGGCTTGGGTGATGACTTCGAAGTGATGTTCTTGCAAGGCGGCGCGAGTCTGCAATTCATGATGGTGCCATACAATTTCATGGTCGGCAAGACAGCAACCTACCTGAACACCGGTGAATGGGCCCGCAAGGCGGCCAAGGAAGCCAAGCTGTACGGTACGGTTCACACCGGTTTTTCGTCGGAAGCTCTGAACTACACCCGCGTTCCATCGGCTGGCGAGATTACGATCGCGGATGGTTCCGAGTATGTGCATTTCACATCCAACAATACGATTTTCGGAACGCAGTACGCCAAAGAACCTGAAACCAATGGAATTCCACTGGTTTGCGATGCGAGCTCAGATTTTCTTTCCCGTCCGCTGGATATCGACCGTTACGGGATGATTTATGCGGGTGCGCAGAAAAATGCGGGTCCGGCTGGCGTTACGATCGTCATCCTTCACAAAGAATTTCTGGCGAAAGGGCGCAAAGAAGGGATGTCGACCATGCTGAATTACAATACCCATGTGGGCACCATGTTCAACACCCCGAACACCTTCGGCGTGTATTTGGTGAACCTGGTGTTGGAATGGATCGAGAACAACGGCGGTTTGGACGGCATCCAGACGATCAATGAGCGCAAAGCCGGAAAATTATATGCCGAAATCGACCGTGATGAGTTCTACACCGGCACCGCGGAAAAGGCATCGAGGTCGTTGATGAATGTGACGTTCCGCTTGCCGAATGAAGACTTAGAGAAAGCGTTTGTGAAACAGACGGAAGCGAACAACCTGGACGGACTCAAGGGCCACCGCAGCGTGGGTGGAATCCGCGCGAGTATTTATAACGCCATGCCGGAAGCGGGCGTAGATGCGTTGGTCGCCTTCATGGCCGACTTCCGCCAGAAGAACGGTTGATCAACCGTTCTTCTCGATCGCTCTGAGGAGTTCTTCCGCTTCTCGAATCAAATCTTCGGCTTTTTGCTGGGCGTCGGCCACCACTTTGCTGCTGGCCGATGCCGGCGCTCGTTCCGAGCGTTTGAGATTCTCGATGGTTTCGGCAATCTCATTCACCAGATGATCCAATTGGTACGACAAGCGTTTGCGAAGAACCGATCCTTTTTCCGGAGCATAAAGCAAGGCGACGGCGGCGCCGGTAAGTGCTCCTGTGACGATTCCGAATGCGAATCCTTTCGAAAATTGGCTCATAGTAGGTAACGGTTTTTCGGAATATAGGAAGGATTACCGCGCATTTCGGTAGGCAATGACGGCTTTTCTACGATTTTTGGAGATTCCGACCAAGAATACCGGAACCACATACAACGTGAATATGGATGAGAACGCCAAACCACCGATCACGGCTTTCGCCAACGGGCTCCATGTCTCCGATCCCGTTCCCAATTCCAAGGCCAATGGCACCATCGACCCGATGGTGGTGAGTGCGGTAAGTAGAATCGGGCGCAAACGGTCTTTTGATGCCTTGATCAATGCCGTGACATACTCCACATCAGAAAGTCCTTTATCGCATTTCTGATGGATGAAATCCACCATCACAATGCCGTTATTGATCACGATACCCACCAATATGATCATCCCCAAATAGGCCGGAACACTGGTTGATGTTCCGGTGATCCAGAAAAAGAAGTACGACCCGAAAAAGGCCAATGGAATGGTAAACATGATCACGAACGGATCCTTCAGGTTTTCGAACTTGCCGGCCATCACCATGTAGGTCAGTAGCAATCCCGTGAGCAATGCCCAAATCAGACTTTGATTGGCCTGCTGCTGGTCTCGGTTGCTCCCTGTGAACTCGAACCGATATCCATCCGGCAACACCACTTCTTCCTGCAGCAATCGTGTGATGCGTGCTCGATGGATTTCTGCGCTTCCGCTCACCGTGATGTTCACATCCATGATGGTTTCCCGATCGCGTCGTGTGATGCGGTTCACACCTTCCACAGCCTCGAAAACGCCCAATTGGGCCACCGGAACGCGTTGATCTCCCACTTGCAAGATCTGCAGTTGCTCCAGATCGCGAAGGCTTCTGCGATACGTCTCATCCACGCGAACCTCGATGGGTACTTCACGTCCTCCAGTGCGATAAAAACCGACTTGCGTGCCTCGGGCTTGTGTTTTGAAGGAATTCGCCACTTCGCTGATGCTCGATCCCATCCGGCTGACCAATTGGCGATCAAGCTGGAAATTCAATTCCGGAGTGCCGCTCACGCGCGGATTATCAACGGAAATGACGGAAGAATCCTGCAACATCACCTCTTCGATTTTTGTGGTGATGCCTTTCAACACATCAGTATCGGCCCCTATCAAGGTCACTCGCACGCTTTGTCCGAAGCCGCCGAATCCACCTCCGCCTCCACCACCAAATCCGCCTCCTGCGGAGATGGATATACGAACACCAGGAATGTCGAATCGCCGACGAAGTTCCATGGCGATCTCTTCACTGCTTTTTTCACGGTCATCCGCACTGACCAATTGCAAAGTGATGCGTCCATAATTGGAATCGGCTCGCCATCCGCCTTGACCGATACTGCTCACCACCGTTTCAACTTCAGGTTCTTTTTGCAAGTCCGCCGCGATTTTCCGAACCGTTTCTGCGGTCTGAACCAAGGTGCTTCCAGCGGGAAGTTCCACATTCAGATTCAATTGACCCGAATCCGTACTCGGGAAAAACGTGGATTCCAGCTTGCTGTTGAAGAAATAGGTGCCGTACATCACACCGACAATCAACAGCAACACATACTTCTTGTGCAACAAGGCCCATTCCAGAGACGTCGCATATTTCCCTTCCAATTTCACAAACAAGCGCGACACACCTTTGCTGGAATCGATGCTCTCATTTTTCAGGAAGGTGGATGCGAATACCGGAATCAGAATGAACGATGCCAAGAATGCGAAGGTGATGGCGAGGGAGATGGTCACGGCGAGATCGTAGGTGAACACGGCCACCTGACCCGTCACAAATAGAAATGGAAGGAACACGACCAATGTGGTGAGGGTGGATCCCCACAAGGCCCCGATCACTTCTTTGGTACCATCCACGATGGCCCGATAGCGAGGCACGCCTTCTTCCAATTTTCCGACGATGCTTTCCAACACCACGATCGAACTATCCACCAACAATCCGACCGCGAGTGCGAGTCCGGTGATGGACACGAAATTCAGTGTCAACCCGAGCGCATACATGCATGCGAACGTGGCTGTGATGGAGATGGGGATGGATAACGCCACGACCGACGAAGACCTCCATCCGCCGAGGAAAATCAACAAGATGAGGACGACGAGCACCAACGCGATAAGGGCGGATTGGGCCAAATTCGAGATTTGCGTCTCGATGGAGCTACCATCATTGGTCAATACCTGCACGTTCACACCAGCCGGAAGTCGTTCCATGATACCGGGAATGGCTTCTTCCACGCCTGTCGTCACATCGAGGGTGTTCGCATCCGATCGCTTCTGCACATCGATCGTCACGCTGTTCTTGCCGTTCACTTCCTCAAGTGAGGTGATGTCCACAAATCCATCATTCACAAAAGCGACATCCTTCACCCGGACCGGATTTCCATCCGGCTTCATCACAACGATGGTTTCGGCAATTTCAGCGACGGCATCATACACCGATTGGGCACGGACATTGTAACTGAGACGATCTGTGACCAAGCTACCAACCGGAATCTGCTGATTGTTCTGCCGGATGGCAGACTCGATTTGAGCCGTAACAAGCCGATGTTGCCCCATCAGCATCGGATTCAGATCCACATAGATGGTGCGTTGCAATCCACCTCGGGTATCGGCGGAGGCCACACCAGGAATGCGTTCGATGAGGGGTTCGATCAGCTCGATGGATAGGGATCGAAGTTCATCCAAGCCACGATTGCTTGCCTGAACGCTCATCCTCATGATGGGAAAATTCTCTGGATCGAACTGGAAGATGACCGGAGGCGTGGCTTCGCGGGGCAAGTTGTTCCGGATGCGGTCCAATTGTTCTCTCGCTTCCAATTCCACACGTCGTGCGTTGGTGCCAGGCTTGAGTCGAAGAGTGATGAACGCGCTGCCTTTGCGTGCGTTTCCTTCAACGGTTTCCACACCATCAATGGATCCGACCGCCGCTTCGATGGGTTCGACCAACAAACGCAGAATATCTTCGGGCGACACGTTCCGATAGCCGGTTGAGATAGCCACAACGGGTATGTCAAACGCTGGATACAGTGTCACTTTCAGGCGTGACAGCGAGAAGAGTCCGAAGCCGATCACCAGTAACGACAACATGGTTACCGTGACTGGCCGCTTCATGATGCGGTCAATGATCGAGTATTTCATCGGCTATGGGATCGGTTTTGTGAATGGCATCGAATCCGAGTCGCTCAACCAACCCGTTGATCACGTAGTAGATACTGGGAACAACGAAGAGCATGAGTGCGGTGGAGAAGGTGAGTCCACCGATGACCGTGCGGGCCATGGGCGACCATGTTTCCGACCCGGCGCCGAGCTCCAGCGCCAGGGGCACCATCGAAAGAATCGTAGTTCCGGCCGTCATCAGAATCGGACGCAAGCGACGTGCCGCACCTTGAACGACAGCATCCAAACGGGAATACCCGCGAGACTGAAGCACCTTGATGTAATCGATCATCACAATACCGTTGTTTACCACGATTCCGGCCAGTAGGATGAGTCCGATGAGGGCCGTGACCGACACCGCGGTTCCGGTGAAAAACAACATCAACAATACCCCAGTCAATGCCAATGGAATGGTCATGATGATGACGAATGGCTCAACCAAGCTTTCGAACTGAGATGCCATGATCATGTAAGCGAGAATCGCGGCGATCAGGAATGCAATCATCAGGTAACGGAAACTGGCTTCTTGGTCCTCTGCGGTGCCACCGATTTCGTATCGGTATCCATCCGGCCATTCCACATCGGAGATTTGGGCGCGGGCATCACTGGTCACCCGTTTAAGATCCGCATCCCCGAAATCGGCTTGGATTTCGGTCACACGTTCTTGGTTGACCCGCAGAATATTGGACGGACCTTGATAGCGCTCCACCCGTGCAATGCTGCTTAATGGGATGTAGGCCCCATCATTGAGGCGGATTTGAATGTCTTCGATGGCTCTGGAATCGGACTTGTTCTCGGCGGCCAATTGAACAAGAATGGTGTATTCCACACCTTGGTCCACAAAGGTGGTGGCTTCCGATCCACGAACCGAATTACTGATGGTTTGAGCGACGGATGATGTGGACAGACCAAGTCTCGCGATGCGTTCGCGATCCATGATCACGCGCAGCTCGGGACGTCCTGCGTCTGCAGAGCTCGTCGCACTGACCACACCCGAGACCTGCATCAATTGAGACTTCATTCCATCCGCCAAGTCTTTCTTCTTGGCCAGATCAAACCCGAAAATATTGATGATCAGTCCTTCCTCGCCTTCCGGGTTCAGCGGGTTCTGCCGCACTTCGCGGATTTCTGCGCCGGCCACTTCGCGCAGCGCCACCAATACCTCCGCGGCGATCTCGAACTGACTACGATCTCGCTCGCTTCGTGGCACCAACTCCACTCGAACCGTGCCCTGGTACCCACCTGGACTGTCGGCCCCTTCCACGCCGCGTTTGTCGCCATAATCGGAAACCACGAGCCTCGCTTCGGAAACCGTACGCCCGATCACCGACTCCACTTGGTAAATCGTGTTCTGCAATTCGAACAAGTTCACTCCGGGCTCGCGCTTCACATTCAACACGAACACGTTTTCATCCACGGGCGGGAAAAACTCGCCGCCCAATGTGAAAAACAGGGGCAACGACAATAAAAACATCACCACGCTTCCACCGATGATCATCTTATTGCGAGCCAATGTACGCTGCAAGGCCGCTTGATATCGGGCATCCATCCGCGTGAAAAAGTCTTCCAATTTCTGTGCGACTTTGTTCTTCGGCTTCTCGACGACATCTTTGTGGTCTTCTACATCTTTGTCTTTCTTCGAGAAAAACTTCGATGCCAATAACGGAACAACCGTGAGTGCGGCGATGGTCGACATCACCAAGGCAAAGGAAACCGTCAAGGCCAAATCTTGGAACAGCACACCCGCGATTCCCGGCACAAACAAGACCGGAAGCAATACCACAAGAGTTGTCAGAGTAGACACGATGACCGGAACCGCCACTTCCTGCGCACCGAGAGTAGCGGATTTCTTGCCATCGTACCCATCTTCACGATAACGGAAGATGTTTTCCAACACCACGACCGCGTTATCGACAACGAGTCCGACCGCCAGGGTGAGTCCTGACAAGGAAATCACATTTAACGTCACATTCGCGAAATCCATGATGGAAAACGTCGCCACAATCGATACCGGAATTGAAATGGCGATGATGAGGGATGTTCGCACACTCTGCAAAAAGACCAACAAAATGATGACAACCAAGACGATGGCTTGGATCGCCGTCGAATACAAATTATTCAGCGACAGTTTGATGAACTCGGCTTTGTTGGTCAACACTTCGAGCGTCATGTCACTGGCAAGAATACCACGTATGCGGTCTAGCTCTGTAAGCACGTTCGCAGCGGTGGTCACCACATTCACATCGCTTTGGCGATACAGATTGATGATGAGGCCTTCTTCACCGCGCACATGCACGTTTCCGATGGGCTGTGCCACGCCGTCTTCCACATCCGCCACATCTTTGAGCATGATGGGAACATCATTCCGAACACCGACAATCGTGTTTCGGATCTGTTCGATATTCTTGAACTCACCGATGGTTCTCAACGAATAGACGATGCGACCTTCAATGAGCTCCCCCGCCGGGACTTGCAAGTTCTCTTGACGCAGCCGGTTCGCGACTGTAGCCACATCCAACCCGAATGCGAGAATCTGCTCATTGCGCATCCAGAGGTTGATCTGGCGCTCGCGTCCGCCGGCTGTTTCGGCTGCAGCGATGCCTGGAATACGCTCAAGTCGTTGCTCCAACTGTTGCGTGGCGACGGTACGAAGTTCGCTGGAACTGCGCGTTGGCGACGACAATGTGAGCACGATGATCGGTTCCTGGTTCGGGTCGTAGCTGAACACGATCGGCTGATCGGCATCTTGCGGAATCGCGCGTCGAGCGAAATCGATCTGTTTCCGCACATCCGATTCGGCGATGAACAGATCTGTACCCCAGTTGAAATACAGTTTGATGACCGACGCCCCTTGGCTCGACAGAGACCGGATGCGCTGCAATCCACTCACCGATCCCACTTGTTCCTCGATCGGTCTGGAAATTAGCGTTTCGATGTCTTCCGGCGCAACGCCTTCATAGGTCGTGTAAATGGTGATCGTCGGAAACGACACATCCGGATACAGATTCAGGCTCAATCGGCTCAGGCCGAACAAACCGAATCCGATCACGATGATCGTCATCATGATAAATGTTACCGGACGATCGACCGCGAGTTTGCTCAGATTGCTCATGGGCGCGTGGCGGAGGAATCTGTGGCGATGGTTTGTCCGCCGGCGTTGAAGCGTGGCAAGCCCGAAATGCGAATCTTGGCGCCATCTTCCAAGCCGGATTGGCCGGTGATGATGAGTTTATCTCCGGGTTGTAGACCGGAAAGAATTTCGATGCGGTCGCCCTGTTGAATCCCGAGTTCCAGTTCACGTCGCACGGCCACGGAATCACCTACTGCGACGAATGCGGCGTAAGTACGCGCCAGACGGATCACATTCGATTCAGGCTGAATCACGGTTTGCACATTTTCTACCAGCGCGGAGCGCGGAATCACTACAGAACCGGTTTTGGTGATCACATTGATGCGGGCTTCGACCAAGGCACCCGGTTGCACGGATGCAGAACGATCGGTGATGGTGATGACGACTTCTCCGAGGCCGGTGGTCGCATCCAGTTGTGGTGCGATTCGGGTGATGACCCCAGTTGCGCCGGATTGTGCCTCATTCGACAAACGTAGTTCCACCGTCTGATCCACACGGGCATTTTGCCAATCGGACATAGTCAAAAACAAACGGACTTCGTATCCGCCGGAATTGGAGAGTTCGAAAATGGCTTGTCCCCCGCCGGCGATATCACCGACTGCAAGATTTCGTTTAGCGATGTACCCTGTGACCGGAGCCCGTACTTCCGTGTACCGCATATTCTGAGCAGACAACGTGTAGGCGGCGAACGCGGAGCGATATTGCGCGCGACTGGATGCAGCAACGGCACGGGCGTTGTCGAACTCCGCCTGGCTCGTAAGCTCGCGATTGAAGAGGTCTGTGGCGCGGGCGAGGCTGGTACTATCGCGTTGCAAAGCGATTCTGGATTGCTCAAGTTGGGCTTCATCACGCGATAATTGTTCGCGGAACGAGGTGTCGTTCAATTTGGCCAACGACTGACCGGCTTGGACCCGATCGCCTAAATCCGCATTAATGCGGATGATGCGCTCGGTGACCTGAGCCGTAACCTGAACATTGTCTTGTGATTTGACGGTGCCATACGCACGGATTTGGTCGGAAATTGGGGCGACAGACACATCCCTCACTTCCACAGACGTGGCCCGTTGGCCGGGCCCACCGGCTCCGGGGAAACCACCAGCACGTTGCGGGGAACCGCCACCGCAAGCGGTGATGAACAATAGAGATGCAAGAATTAAATACGTTTTCACGGAGAATAGGACTGATGGTTATACTGCAGATAACAAAGGTATAAGTTTCAACCCGTTAAGATGAATGAACGTTTAGACTTAAGCGGTGTTTAATGGGTTTTTACAAGGATGAAATCAGTGAGCGGGAATCAGAAATCGGAAATCGGAAAGCAGAAATCGTGTATTTTGATGGCAACCAATCTTACACCACACTCTCTATGAAATTTTTCATCGACACCGCCGACCTTTCCGAAATCAAAGAAGCCCATTCCATGGGAATTCTCGATGGTGTGACCACAAATCCATCCCTATGCGCCAAAGTGGGAGTGCGGGATTTCGAAGGCCATATCGCCAAAATCTGTGAAATCGTAGCAGGTGATGTGTCGGCTGAAGTGGTCGCGACCGATTATGCCGGGATGATGGAAGAAGGCCGCCGTTTGGCGAAAATCGCACCAAATGTGGTTGTGAAGATTCCGTTGATCAAAGATGGCATCAAGGCCATCAAAACCTTCACGGACGAAGGCATCAAGACGAACTGCACCTTGTGCTTCAGCGCCACGCAAGCCCTAGTCGCCGCCAAAGCCGGCGCCACTTACATTTCACCGTTCGTTGGACGCCTGGATGATATCTCCAGCGACGGCATGATCCTGATCGAAGAGATCTGCACCATCTACGACAACTACGGATACGAGACCGAAGTACTGGCCGCCTCCATCCGTCACCCGATGCACGTGGTGGCTGCCGCCAAACTCGGCGCCGATGTGGCCACCATGCCCCTGAGTGTGATCGAGATGATCATCAAGCATCCGTTGACGGATATCGGGCTTGATAAATTCCTCAAAGACTGGGAAAAGCTTCAGGCTAGTTTGAAGTAGAGTTGTACTGTCCGCAAGTCCCTCTTTTATCCCCAAAAACGCCGGCTGTTTCATAAAAAGGCCGGTTTTAATGCGTCATTTTTCGGAATTTGCACAGATTTCACAGTTATTTTACGTAACGAAATTCGCGTTTTAGGGCTTGACTTCGTTATGCAAGCGTTAAATCTCATTCTTCCGACTTCCATCTTCCTACTTCGGCCTTTTAACTTCCTACGTCTGCCTTCCTACGTCTCAGCAAACACACCAGCCAAAAATAAAATATGAGCGTCGAGCTCTTGCCCGATGAGCTCCGCGCCGTGGCGGATGTCGTCTCGGCTGACGGCCGCGGCGAACTTCGGGTCTTTTAGCTTCTTTGTGACGGATTTCGCCGACATCCCCACAAATCCTTCCGGACGCATCAACGATACCGCGTGCATGAATCCGCTGAGTTCGTCGCAAGCAAACAGGTAGCGCTCGATCTCGGTTTCAGGGTGCTTGCCCGTCCTCTCCGGCGCGTGGGCCTTGATCGCATCCAACACATCGTCCCACAGGCCACGGCCAGGTAAGATCTGAGTCAGCGCGTAGGTCGGATGCTCATCCGGATGCTTTTCCCAATCCAAATCGTGCAACAATCCGGCCAATCCCCATTGATGCCGTGTCTGGGCATCCTTCCCAAGCTTGTCGGCATACGCGAGCATCGCCGCGGACACCATCTTGCAGTGATGGCGCAGCGCTGGGTTATCGATCCACGTTTCGAGAAGGAGTTCGGCGTCGGGCTGTGTCATGAGAGTGTTGTCGGTTTTCGGTTGTCTGTTTTCCTTCTACAAGTTCAACATTCAACCTTCAACATTCAACATTTCTTCTATCCCAAATCTTCCGCCACCAATTTCTCCGCGATGACCGAGCTCGACAACACCCCCGGCAGCCCAGCACCCGGGTGCGTTCCGGCTCCGACAAAATACAATCTCTCGACATCCTCACTTCTGTTGTGCGGACGAAACCATGCACTTTGCGTGAGCACCGGCTCGACGGAAAACGCCGATCCGAGGTAGCTGTTCAAGTCGTTCTGGAAGTGCAAGGGATCGATGTAATGCTCAGCCACGATGTTCGCTTGAAGATCCGGCAAGTAATTTTCTTCCAAGAAATTCATGATTCGGTCGCGGTACGTCTTCGCGAAGGTCGTCCAATCCGTTCCCGATGCCAAGTGCGGCACGGGCGATAGCACATAAAACGCTTCTCCACCATCCGGCGCCATCGACGGATCGGTGTAGGTTGGCATATGCAGATAGAGCGAAAAATCATCTGCCAAGTGCTTCTTGTGGAAGATATCGGTCAACAAATCCTTGTATCGCGGACCCAAAATGATGTTGTGATGCTTCAATTTGGTGTCGGTGTACCGCTTCTTCGTCCCGAAATAAATCACGAAGAGCGACATGCTGTACTTCATCCCCTTCACCTTCTTGTCGGTGTATTTGCGTCGATGTTCCGGTTTGATGAGGTTCAAATATGTAAAGGGCACATCCGCATTCGACACGACCGCATCCGCATCCAGTTTTTCACCGGACTTGAGCATCACGCCGCGCGCACGCCCATTTGAAACCAAGATTTCGGCAACTTCCTGCTCGTAGTGAAATTTGCCGCCCATGTCTTCAATCAATTTCACAAGCGCGTTGATGATGGCACCGGTGCCACCCATCGCGTAATGCACACCCCACTCACGCTCCAGGTAATGGATCATCGCATAAATGGATGTGGTGTCGAATGGATTTCCACCCACCAGCAGCGGATGGAAGGAAAAGCACTGACGCAGGAAATCGTTCTTCACGAAGCTGCTCACATAGCTGTACACCGATTTGTAGGATTGCAGCTTAATGAGATCAGGCGCCACGCGAAGCATATCCATCACCTTGAGGAAGGGCTGGTCGGCGAGCTCCACAAATCCTTTCTGAAAAATGGCTTTTGTGGTCTTGATGAAATCGAGATAACCCTGTTTGTCTTCGGGGTTCCATTTGTCGATCTCACCTAAGGTGAAGGCCTCATCCCCATTGTAATCGAACTGACGGCCTTCGTGATTGAAAATTCGATAGAAGGGATCGCAAGGGACAAAAGTGATATAGTCTTCTCTCTTTTTTCCGGCCAAGGCGAACAGATCGTCGAACATGAATGGCGCGGTGATGACCGTCGGACCACCATCAAACTTGAACCCATTCACATCATAGACATACCCGCGTCCGCCGGGTTTATCGCGTTTTTCATAGAGGTCGACGGAATAGCCTTTGGCCAGTAGACGGACGGCGGCACCGAGGGCGCCAAAGCCCGTGCCGATGATGATGATTTTTTTTTTCATGGTGCTATAAACAAGTTACGGAGCGGGAAACGTTCGACATAGTTATTTAAAGAGTATCACTGTCCGCAAGTCCCTCTACTACCTCGAAATACTGCCCCCAGTGCTTCAAATCAACGATTTAAAATGGATATATCGTGCAATTTGCACAGATTCCACAGACAATTTACGTAATGAAAACAACCTAATTCTGAACCTGCTTCACAAACCCATCTACACCCTGGCGCTCAAGCGCTCTACGGGCATCCTCAGCTTGATCTTTGTTGCCATATCGCCCGACCATCACCCGATAGACTCGTTGCCCATCCACACGAGCCGGTTGCACCCAGCCACCACGGATTTCATTTGCCCGAGCTCGGGCCGCATCCGCATCCGCCAGCGATGCCACTTGTACGGAAAATATTTCACGGCTGATGTCGCCCGTCATTGGGCGGTCTGTTTTTAATACTTCGATTCGTACCCGTGCCACACCTGGGCCGATCATATCCACTTCACTTGCTGCGGCCCTCGACAAATCGATCACGCGTCCGCGCGCATAGGGTCCCCGATCGTTGATCCTTACCGTCACTTGTTTGCCATTATCCAGATTGGTCACACGCACTACGGAATTGAAGGGCAGCGTTTTGTGCGCGGCAGTCAGCTCATTTTGGTCGTATCTCTCGCCATTCGCCGTCGTTTTCCCATGGAAATTCGGACCATACCAACTGGCCATTCCCGACTCAGTGATTCGCTTCGTGCTGGCGCAACCCTGCACAAACAAAAAAGCAACGAATAGTGTCAGGAATACTCTCATGCGATTTAGTCCGCTCGGATGATGAAGACGTCAAGATATTGGGTTTCAGGCATCGATGGAAGCACAGGATGATCCGCTGGCTGACCGCCGCGATGGATCAGCTGGATTTCGCGACCCAATTTGTTCGCCGCCACATGCAACGAATCGAAAAAGCGATCCGCTTCGATGTGATGCGAGCACGTCGCCGTGCATAAAATTCCACCGGGTTTCAGTACCGCCAACGCTGCCTCATGCAATTTCTGGTACCCTTTCAACGCCGCACCCGCCATTTTCTTATTCTTCGCAAACCCTGGCGGATCCAGATTCACCACATCATACAGGGTTTTGCCAGCTTGTTTCGGCAACCATTCCATGATGTCGTGCGATTCAAACCGTATACCCTTCAAACCATTCAATTCCATGTTCGCCTTCGCCCGCTCGAG
>CAYPOI010000013.1:34300-46667 GCA_964412365.1 uncultured Chitinophagales bacterium
TTGATCACTTTCACATACAATTCGAGTCCCTCAAGCGCGCGAAGTCCGGAATCGTTTTTGAGAAGGATGGTTTCCGGATGGAGATGCTCTTCGATTGCGGCCACGATCCAGTCCAGATGTCGCTCGGCTCCGGCGGCTACGATTTGAATGACCACAGCCGTTCCGAATCGGTCGATCACAAGACCAGGCAGACCATCGGCTTCGCTATGGACTACCCGATAGGCATTCGCATCCGGGTAACGACGTTTCCGAAGCTCAAGAGCGGTGCGGATGCGGTCAGTATAAAACGCAGCCTCAGGAACGACGCGTTCATAGGTAAGAATGCGGCCGGCGATCAGGGAGTGCGGATGGTAGTAGGCATAACCAAGGTGATGCCCGTCGGTGCGTCGCACCTGAACAACCTCGCCGACTTCCGGTGTACCTTTGATTTCAGCGATTTCGTTGCTGAAAATCCATTTATGTCCGGTGGCCAGACGGCGGTCGCGTTTCGGGTGGAGCTGGATAAAATTCATAGTGCGACAAGATACCTCTAATCCTGAGAGAAACGCGGGGTGGCTGTTGCATCCACCCCGTGTCATTCAAATCACATCACGCCTTGTCGGAATAGAAGAAGGCGGCTCCGGCGATAATGATCGCTTTCAGCATGTCAGCCATTTGCATCTGGTCTCCATCCAAGAATAAGCGCAAATGCACGAACAATGCGAAAACCAACATCATCACACCTAACCAAAATGCCGCAAGTTTGGCGTGTTTGTTTATGATGATGGCGACGGATGCGGCGATGTGGGCTACGCCGGTCAAGTATACCCAGAAAACACCCCCGGGAAGGAACGATGGTATAGCTCCAGCCATAGCATCGGCCATCATAAAATGTATGATTCCAAAAATGGCGAACGGTACTGCGAAGATGTATTTCGCCTGCTTGGTGATTAAATCCATAACAACTGACTCCTAAGATTTGGTTTAGTATGCGGTTGCCTGTCTGAAATGACAACGCCCCGCTATCTTAATGTAAGAAAACGGGGCGTTAGAGCCGAAGATCGGACTTGAACCGACGACCTATTCATTACGAGTGAATTGCTCTACCAACTGAGCTACTTCGGCGTCACAGAAACTCTGTGATTAGATCTCGTCGTCGAAACCAAGAACAACGTCCTTGGCCACGATCGATTCGAACACTTTGCTGGCTGCTTCAAGTCCGTCATTGTCGGCTTTCGAGCCAACGATGATTTCGTTGTATTTGCGCAGACCGGTACCTGCAGGCACTTTGTGACCCACAACCACATTCTCCTTGAGGCCGAGAAGCTTGTCTTCTTTGGCTTCGATGGAGGCTTGGGTGAGCACTTTGGTGGTTTCCTGGAAGGATGCGGCCGACAACCAGCTATCGGTGGACAAGGCGGCACGTGTGATGCCCAACAAGATCGGACGTGAAATCGCAGGTTCCGCTTCGCGGGCTTCGATCTCAGCTTTTCCATCCTTGATGAGTCCGGAATTGATTTCCCGGATTTCACGACGGTCGAGGGCCATTCCGATGGCGACAGCACTGTCACCATTGTTCGTCACCACAAACTTGCCGATCAGCGAGTCGTTGGTGCGGTTCACTTCGAAACGGTCCACTTTATCGCCTTCCAAGTACATCGTATCGCCTGGATCCGTGATTTCAACTTTCTGCATCATCGTGCGAACGATCACTTCGATGTGCTTATCGTTGATTTTCACACCCTGCAGACGGTACACTTCCTGGATCTCATTCACCAAGTACGACTGTACAGCGAATGGTCCAAGAATATTGAGGATGTCCTGTGGAAGAATTTGTCCGTCGGACAAACGCTCGCCAGCCTTCACATAATCGTTTTCTTGTACAAGAATGTGCTTGGCCAAAGGAATGAGGTAGGTTTTGGTCTCCGTACCATCTTTGCTCTTGACCACGATTTCTTGAGCACCACGCTTACGGGCACCCATCGACACGATACCTTCGATCTCGGAAACAACCGCAGGATCGGATGGTGGACGTGCCTCGAACAATTCAGTCACACGTGGCAAACCAGCCGTGATATCTTTCGATTTCGTACCAGATGCGCGTGGGATTTTCGCGATCACTTGACCCGCGAAGACCATGTCACCTTCATCCACAACCACGTGCGCGCCTACTGGGAGGGCCACTTCACGGTTTTGTTTGCCTTCAACCACAAGGATAAGGGCTGGAACAAGACCGCGGTCTTTCGAATCGGTGATCACTTTTTCACGGTGACCGGTCTGAGCATCGGTTTCGTCGCTGGATGTCGCGCCTTCAACAATGTCTTTGTACTTGATCGTCGCGTTGATCTCGGACATGATCAAGGCGTTGTACGGATCCCAACGGCAGAGTGGAACGCCTTTTGGCACGAGGTCGCCCTCGTCGCAGAGAAGTTCGGAACCGTACGGGATGTTGTAGTTGGTGAGCATTTTTCCTGTCTCATCAACAATCTTGATCTCACCCACACGGCTGAGAACCACTTTACGTTCTTCCTCGCCATCGTCGAAGTTCACGAAGCGCAAGTTCTCGAAGACGAGTTTACCAGCGAATTTCGATTTGTGCATCGACTCGGCTTCCATACGAGCGGCCGTACCACCCACGTGGAACGTACGGAGCGTCAGCTGTGTACCCGGTTCACCGATCGACTGAGCGGCGATAACACCGACCGCCTCACCGACCTGAACCATTTTACCACGGGCTAGGTCACGACCATAACATTTGGCGCAAACGCCACGTCCGGTTTCGCAGGTAAGCACCGAGCGGATCTCGACTTCTTCAATCGAGGTCTCAGCGATTTTCTTAGCGATACGCTCATCAATCAGATCGTTCGACGCTACCAGCAATTCGTCGTTCAGCGGATCGTACACATCGTGCATCGATACACGGCCGAGAATCCGGTCTTCCAAGCTTTCAACAACGTCTTCGTTGTCTTTAAGCGCTTTGATTTTAATGCCACGAAGCGTTCCACAATCGTCTTCGGTGATGATGAGATCTTGCGACACATCCACCAAGCGACGGGTGAGGTAACCGGCATCGGCTGTTTTCAGAGCCGTATCGGCCAACCCTTTACGAGCTCCGTGAGTCGAGATAAAGTACTCCAATACGGTCAGTCCTTCTTTGAACGACGACAGGATCGGGGTTTCAATAACTTCACTACCGGACGATTCAACCGACGATTTCTGCGGTTTGGCCATCAGACCACGCATCCCGCCCAACTGGCGGATCTGGTCTTTCGAACCCCGAGCACCGGAATCGGCCATCATGAACACGGCATTGAAGCCGTCTTTATCACGAGCCAATGCATTGAACAAGGTTTCGGAAACCCGGTTCGTGGTGCTGGTCCATTTATCGATGACCTGGTTGTACCGTTCGTTGTCGGTGATGAAACCGTTTTCGTAACGCTCTTGGATGATCGTCACTTCTTTTTGTGCCGCATTGATGAGTTGCATTTTCTCATCCGGAATCACAATGTCTTCCAAGCTGAACGACAATCCACCGCGGGTAGCAGTCGCGAATCCGAGATCTTTCATGTCATCGAGGAACTTGGCCGCTTTCACGGTTCCGCTCACGGTGAACACTTCCAAAATCAGGTTCCGCAATTCTTTCTTGCCGAACGTGGTGTTTTTGAAGCCGAGATCGTTCGGGATGATCATGTTGAACAACACACGACCGGTCGTGGTCTTGATCATCTCGCCGGTTTCCCAACGAAGTGTGATTTTGTCGTGAATTTGAATCACGCCTTGGTCGAAGGCGACAACCACTTCACCCGAATCAGAGAACAGACGCTCTTTCGGAGGCGTCACCGGACTCATTTTCGTCAAATAATAAATACCCAAGACCATGTCCTGCGACGGTACCGTGATCGGTGTTCCGTTTGCCGGGTTCATGATGTTGTGCGAACCGAGCATCAAGACCGATGCTTCCAAGATCGCATCGTGGCTCAACGGAAGGTGAACCGCCATCTGGTCACCATCAAAATCCGCGTTGAACGCGGTACATGCCAATGGATGCAGACGGATGGCTTTGTCTTCGATCAATACCGGTTGGAAGGCCTGGATACCGAGACGGTGCAAGGTCGGTGCACGGTTCAGAAGAACCGGGTGACCATTGATCACATTCTCCAATACGTCCCAGACCACTTCATCGCGGCGATCCACTACTTTCTTGGCGCTTTTAACCGTTTTCACGTAGCCACGCTCGATGAGGCGGCGGATGATGAACGGCTTATACAATTCGACGGCCATTTCTTTCGGAAGTCCGCACTGATGCATTTTCAGCTCAGGTCCGACCACAATCACCGAACGACCGGAATAATCGACACGCTTACCGAGCAAGTTCTGGCGGAAACGACCGTTTTTCCCTTTCAACATATCGCTGAGGGATTTCAACGGACGGTTATTGCTACGAACCGCGTTGGTTTTACGCGAGTTGTCGAACAACGAATCCACCGCCTCCTGCAACATGCGCTTCTCGTTGCGGAGAATCACATCCGGAGCTTTGATATCGATCAAACGCTTCAGACGGTTGTTGCGGATGATCACACGGCGATACAGATCGTTCAGATCGGAGGTCGCGAAACGACCACCAATGGACGCAATTCCGGTGGAATAACCGGAACCACACGCATCACCATCCATTCCGGACGGTTTTCAACGCGCTTGTTGGCCGCACGGAACGACTCCAATACTTGGAGACGCTTCAGATACTTTTTCTTCCGCATCATCGACGTCTCGCCCTTTACAGCTTGACGGTATTTGTAGGCGGATTTGTCCAGATCGATGGCTTTGAGAAGCGACTCGATCGCCTCCGCACCCATCATCACAATGAATTTGTCGGCATCGTCGTCGTCGAGTTCGCGCTGCACATCAGGCAACTGACCCAACACATCTTGATATTCCTCTTCCGAGAGCATGTCGCCCATCTTGTAACCGAGGTCGCGCGCCATACCTGGATTGATAACCACGAACGATTCGTAGTAAACAATTTTTTCCAGGTTCTTGGACGACAGACCCAACAGATACGCGATCTTGTTCGGAAGCGATTTGAAATACCAGATATGCACAACCGGAACGCTGAGGGAAATATGTCCCATGCGCTCGCGACGGACGGCTTTACGGGTCACTTCCACGCCACAACGGTCGCAGACGATACCTTTATACCGAATTCTCTTGTACTTGCCGCAATGACATTCCCAGTCCTTCACAGGACCGAAAATCTTCTCGCAGAACAAACCGTCTTTTTCGGGTTTGAATGTGCGATAATTGATGGTTTCCGGATTCAGAACCTCACCGCGTGAGCGAGACAATACCGTCTCGGCCGATGCCAGTGAGATACGGATCAGGTTGAAATCTTTCGTTGCGGGTTCGCTTTTGGTGAATGCCAAGGGATTACCTCCGTGAAATATAAAATGTCATTAGTCGATGTGAACTTCGAGACCGAGGCCTTGCAATTCGCGAAGCAGTACGTTGAACGATTCCGGAGTACCGCCATCTGGCAAGTTGTCTCCTTTCACGATCGCTTCGTACACTTTCGAACGGCCCTTCACGTCGTCACTTTTCACCGTCAGCATTTCTTTCAGGATGCTAGCCGCACCGTATGCATACAGTGCCCACACTTCCATCTCACCGAGACGCTGACCACCGAACTGGGCTTTACCACCCAGAGGCTGTTGCGTGATGAGGGAGTATGGTCCGATCGACCGGGCATGCATCTTGTCTTGAACCAAGTGGTTCAATTTGAGCATGTAGATGTAGCCGACTGTGGTTTTCTGTGCGAAACGGTCTCCGGTACGTCCGTCATACAAGTATGTGCGTCCGTCTTCCGGAAGTCCTGCTTTGCGCAGCCATTCCTGAACATCCGAGTAATGGGCGCCATCGAAAATCGGGGTGGCGAATGTCACACCCAATTTGCGTCCGGCCCATCCGAGGATGGTTTCGTAAATCTGACCCAAGTTCATCCGCGACGGTACGCCGAGCGGATTGAGCACGATATCGACCGGCGTTCCGTCCTCGAGGAACGGCATGTCTTCAACCGGTACGATATTGGCCACAACCCCTTTGTTACCGTGGCGTCCAGCCATCTTGTCACCCACTTGAAGCTTGCGCTTCTTGGCCACATAGACTTTGGCTTTCTGCACGATACCCGGTGTGAGCTCATCACCCACTTGGATCATGTATTTCTTGCGTTTCAATTCGGTCTCGTGATCACGACGAACCGTTTTGTAGCTCTCAAGGAGCGTCCAAACCACTTGGTTCGTCTTCTCATCGGTGCACCATTGCTGGCGTGAACGAAGTTGAAGCGGATCCATTTCGTCGAAATGGGTCTTCTTGTATTTCTCACCTTTTGGAATCACTTCATGTCCGCCTCTGTACACCACGCTTGGAGACGTTTTGTCTTTCAAGAGTTTGTACATGCGCTCAGACCAGCTCGCATTCAAACGAAGGATGAGGTTGTCAAACGTTGCTTGCTCGTTTTCGACCAACTCTTTCTCTTCTTTGCGGGAATACTGCTCGTCGCGTTTGCGGCTGAACAATTTGGTTTCGATCACCACACCCGACACGCCCGGAGGCATTTTGAGTGAGGCATCCTTCACGTCGCCGGCTTTGTCGCCGAAGATGGCGCGAAGTAATTTCTCTTCCGGCGTCGGATCGGTTTCCCCTTTCGGAGTGATCTTACCAACGATGATGTCTCCCGGGCGAACAATCGCACCGACGCGCACAAGTCCGTTCTCGTCGAGGTTGCGAGTCACTTCCTCACTGACGTTCGGAATTTCACGGGTCAATTCCTCTTCACCACGTTTCGTGTCACGAACATGTTGTTCGAACTCGGTGATGTGGATGGAGGTGTAAATGTCTTCAGAAACGATACGCTCGCTCACTACGATGGCATCCTCGAAGTTATATCCACGCCATGGCATGAAGGCAACGAGAAGGTTACGTCCCAAGGCGAGTTCGCCCATATCGGTGGCACATCCATCGGCCAGTGCCTGACCAGCGCGAACGCGGTCGCCCACTTTCACAATAGCCGTCTGATTGGAGCAGGTATCTTGGTTGGTGCGCTCGAATTTGCGAAGCTCATATCCTTTAACGCCTTCATCGAAGTAGGCGAGAGCTTCCATATCGTCGCGATCGTAGCGGACACGAATCTCAGTGGAACTCACATACACCACGGTACCGTCGCCTTCGGCGGCAATCAATGAACGTGAGTCACGGGCGGCACGATACTCCATCCCCGTTCCGACAACTGGTCGCTCGGGGCGCAGAAGCGGTACAGCTTGACGTTGCATGTTCGATCCCATCAAGGCACGGTTGGCATCATCATGTTCGATGAACGGGATGAGTGCGGCTGCGACGGATGTGATTTGGTTCGGAGCCACATCCATGTATTCCACTTGTTCCGGACGAGCCAAACCTACGTTTGAATCACGGAAGCGGGAGAAAATGAACTCGTTTTTGAACGTTGACTTCTCATCGAGGATAGCGTTTGCCTGCGCGATGATCGTTTCGTCTTCTTGCTCAGCGGCGAGGTACTCCACGTTGTCGGTCACGTGCCCTGCCTTCACTTTACGGTAAGGCGTTTCAATGAAGCCGAACTCATTCACTTTGGCGTGAACACAGAGCGATGAAATCAGACCAATGTTCGGACCTTCCGGTGTTTCAATCGGGCACAAGCGGCCGTAGTGGGTATAGTGAACGTCACGAACTTCGAATCCGGCGCGCTCACGGGTAAGTCCACCAGGTCCCAGGGCCGACATACGGCGTTTGTGGGTCAATTCGGCCAATGGGTTGGTCTGATCCATGAACTGGCTCAGCTGGTTGGTACCGAAAAAGGTGTTGATCACGCTCGAGATCGTACGGGCGTTCACCAAATCCTGAGGAGTGAACTGTTCCGCATCGCGGGAGTTCATCCGCTCGCGGATGGTACGGGCCATACGGGCCAAGCCCAAGGAGAACTGTTGTCCTAGTTGCTCACCAACCGTACGTACACGGCGGTTGCTCAAGTGATCGATATCGTCCACTTGCGACTTGAGGTTCTTCAGACGAATCAATTCCTTGATGATCGCGCAGATGTCGTTCACGGTCAGAACCGTTGTTTCCAACGACTCATCCAAATGCAGACGCTTGTTCAAGCGGTAGCGACCCACTTCACCGAGATCGTATTTCTTGTCGGAGAAGAACAGGCGCTCAAGAACCTGGCGGGCCGTTTCCATATCCGGCATTTCACCGGTACGGATTTGGCGATATACTTCAGCCAGGGCGGTTTCTTCGTTGAACGTCGTGTCTTTGCGAAGCGTGTTCAGAATGACGGAACGATCCGCATCCTCATTGGAGATCTTCAGGATGTGGATCTTGTCGTATCCGGCTTCCTTGATCAGACCAAAATCATCTTCCGTGATTTCATGATCGCGTGGGATGATGATCACACGCTGTTTCACTTCTTTCACTTCGCCGGTCTCTTCATCAACCACTTCAACCACTTCTTCTTGGCTGATGTCGGACGCAAGGCGCTTCCCGATCGCATCAGCGAATGATTTTTTGGTTTTCAGTTCGATTTCTTGCGAAAGGTCGAACATGCGGAGGATGTCGAAATCCGATGAAAAGCCCAATGCACGAAGCAATGTGGTAACGGGAAGCTTTTTCTTACGGTCGATATACGCCCAAAGTACATCGCGGATGTCGGTAGTAAACTCGATCCAGGATCCTTTGAACGGGATGATGCGGGCGGAATACAGCTGAGTGCCGTTCGGGTGGAGAGATTGACCGAAGAACACACCTGGGGAGCGGTGCAACTGCGATACGATGACACGCTCGGCACCGTTGATGATGAACGTACCACGCTCGGTCATCCAGGGCAGATCGCCCAAGAAGACTTCCTGCTCGATGGTTTCGCTGGCTTCATCGGTCTGATCCACAGACGACAAGCGCAGTTTGGCTTTGAGGGGGATGGAGTAAGTGAGTCCGCGTTCCTGACATTCTTTGATCGTATACCGTGGGGTATCGACCGTATAGTACAAGAATTCGAGGATGTTCTGCTCGCGCGAATCGGTGATCGGGAAATGCTCGTTGAAGATCTCTTGAAGACCGGCGTCATCGCGGTCTTCGGGATCAACATCCCATTGGGTGAATTTCCGGAACGAACCCAACTGGATGTCCAGAAAATCGGGGTAGTCTAAAACGTGTTTTGTTCGAGCAAACGTGATGCGGTCGGTGAAGGGAAGAGTTTGGGTCTTGGTAGCCAAGGAAACCTCGCGATTAAGTGAGTAAACTGCTCAAAACAATAAATCTGGCACGGTTGAATTGCAGTCGAAAGATTGCCGTGCGCTCTAAAACGTAAAGACAGCATAAGCCAATGCTGTTTCCAGCATTGGCTTAGCTATCACATCCAACAAAGGCGAACTTATTTGAGTTCGACTTCAGCTCCAGCTTCGGTAAGCTTGGTCTTAATGGATTCGGCTTCCTCTTTGGAAACACTTTCCTTGATGGTGCTTGGTGCGCCATCAACCAAGTCTTTGGCTTCTTTCAAGCCGAGGCCCGTAAGTGCACGAACTTCTTTGATCACACCGATTTTGTTGGCACCTGAGCTTTTCAGGACAACGGTGAACTCAGTTTGCTCTTCAGCAGCAGGCGCGTCAGCGGCAGCGGATGGAGCGGCAACAGCAACAGCCGAAGCGGCTGGCTTGATACCATATTCGTTCTCGAGGATCTGAGCCAATTCGTTGGCTTCTTTGATGGTAAGGTTTACCAGTTGTTCGGCAAGGGATTTAACGTCAGCCATTTTATACTTCTCCAGTTAGTTGAATTCGAAACAAGTTCGGGTGTTAGTTGTTCTTTTCGGCGATGGTCTTGACGGCGCCAACAAGCGTGGAACCGGGAGACTGAAGTGCGCCGAGCACATTGCGGATCGGGGATAAGAGCAAGCCCATGATGTCGCCGATCACTTCATCTTTCGACTTCATGGTGGAAAGAGCCTCAAGTTGGTTATCACCGAACATGACGCCATCCATGATGGCACCACGAAACTTGGGTTTTTCACTGTCTTTCAAAAAGGCTTTGAGCACTTTCGCGGGTTTCGACAAATCACCTTGCGCAAACGCATAAGCGGTCTGTTCTTCCAATGTTGGAAACACCGCGTCATATCCGCCAATTTGTTTCATCGCGCGCTTCACCATCGTGTTTTTGTACACTTTGTAGGTGATGCCCGCTTTCTTGAATTCACGACGCAATGCGCTGATCTGAGCTACGGTCATCCCGGTGTAATCGGTCAGATACACCGCATCAGATGATTTCAGACGCTCGGTCAATTCTGCGATTACGACTTCTTTTTCTGCTTTTGTTGCCATTTCGGATGTCCTTTTAGAGCATTCCGACACGGGATACCGGAACACCGGGACCCATCGTCGAGCTCAGATTGATACTTTTCACGTAGGTGCCTTTCGCGGAAGACGGTTTCAACTTGATCACCGTTTGAATGAAGGCTTCCGCATTCTCCTTGATTTGCTCAGGAGGAAAACTGGCTTTACCGATCGAGGAATGAAGAATCCCAAATTTATCGACCCGGAAGTCGATCTTACCGGCTTTCACTTCCTTGACCGCTTGACCCACATCCATCGTGACGGTTCCGCTTTTCGGGTTCGGCATCAGACCACGGGGTCCAAGTACACGACCGAGTTTACCAAGCTTGCCCATCACATCTGGAGTTGCGACAATCACATCGATGTCTGTCCAGCCTTCTTCGATTTTGGCCATGTAGTCGTCCAATCCGACGTGGTCGGCACCTGCGAGTCGAGCCTCTTCCTGCTTGGCAGGATTTACAAGAGCCAATACCCGGATCGTTTTACCGATTCCGTGTGGGAGGGAGACCGTACCGCGAACCATTTGATCCGCATGGCGTGGATCCACACCCAAACGGATGTCGATGTCTACCGAAGCGTCAAATTTCGTGGTGGTTGTTTTCTTTACCAGATCGGCGGCGTCGCTCAAGTTGTATTCTTTCCCAGCTTCGATCAGTTTCGCCGCGTCAGTATATTTTTTTCCGTGTTTTGCCATGATGAATTCCTCAGATTATTTATTCCGATCCACACGAAGACCCATGCTGCGGGCCGTTCCTGCGATCATTTCAGCACCAGCGACTTCATCATAGCAGTTCAGATCCGCCAGCTTGACGCGGGCGATGTCTAAACACTGTGTCCAGGTCACACTTCCGACCTTGGCGCGGTTCGGTTCAGCCGAACCGGACTTGATTTTGGAGGCTTGTTTCAACAGAACGGGAGCAGGTGGCGTTTTGGTGACAAATGAGAAGGATTTATCTACATAAACCGTAATCTCTACTGGCGTTACGACACCGATCTTGTCTTGCGTTCTGGCGTTGAAGGCCTTGCAAAACTCCATGATGTTCACACCGGCTTGACCCAATGCCGGCCCTACGGGAGGTGCCGGGTTGGCTTGGCCACCCGTGATCTGGAGTTTGATGATTTTTATGACTTTCTTTGCCATCGATAGATTGGATTAGATGTGTGTGCCGGGGGATTCGTTCAGGCTCAAGCTTCCGACTCGACTTGGTTTACATCCACTTCGACCGGAGTTTTCCGACCGAAAATGCTTACCAACACGCGGAGTTTGAGCTTGTCCGGATAGACTTCTTCGACTGTACCGTCAAATTCTTTGAACGGTCCGTCGATGACGCGAATGAGATCACCCTGTTTGTACGGAATGCTAACAGTTTGACCCACGTCGCGATTATGCTGTACCACGCCAAGGATCCGATCCACTTCATCCCGGCGGAGAGGTGTCGGTTTTTTATGACCCTTGTCGGTTTTCAGGAATCCGATAACGGACGGCGCATTGCTGATCAGGTTGTTCACACTATCGTCGTAAATAGCTTCGACGAGTATGTACCCGGGGAAATAGTTTTTTTCCCGCGTCCGCTTTTTTCCACCACGTATCTCGACTACCGTCTCGGTCGGGACAAGAATTTCCGTAATCTTCTCGCCTAACCCTTGAGTGGCCACTTCCTCCAAAAGGTAATCGCGTACCTTTTTTTCGTGACCGGAAAAAGACCGGACCACGTACCATTTTTTGGTGTCGGATTGGCTCATCGGTAGAGAAGCTCTAAGACCGTGCTGAATACGTTATCGATTCCGAAGATGAAAAGTGAAACAATCAGCGAAAACACGAATACGACCGTGGTTTGCTCAACGAGTTCAGATTGTGTCGGCCAGGAGACTTTCGCCATTTCCTTGCGGACGTCTTCAATGTATTGCGTGATTTTGCCCATATGTTTCTTTGTTGCACGGGTGAAGGGACTCGAACCCCCAGCCAACGGTTTTGGAGACCGCTACTCTACCAATTGAGC
>CAYPOI010000014.1:0-12211 GCA_964412365.1 uncultured Chitinophagales bacterium
CATGTCCGTCGATTTGACGAGCGCGGAATAGACGTTTCCAGCTCGGAAATCGGGAATGATGATTTCTTGGATGATGCGGCCGGCCAAGATATCCGGAATGGCGCCTTCAAGGCCATATCCGACCTCAATGCGCACTTGGCGATCGTCTCGTGCGATGAGGATGAGCACGCCGTTGCGCCGGTCGCCTTCCCACATCTTCCAATCGGAGAACATCATGGTCGCGATCACAACCACATTGCTCGTGGTATCACGGTAGGTGCGGAGACGTTGTTCCAAGTTGGAACGCTCCGAATTGGATAACATCCCCGCGAAATCATTCACCATGCCGGTAGGTCGGGCAGGGAAGGATTGGGCAGATAAGTCCATCCCACAACAAACAACCAACAACCCAAACACAAACAATGACTTAACGCGAGATGTCATTTGCAACCTCGTTCGAATCGGTTTTCGCATTATAGGGATAGAGTTCTTTCAATTTCTGTCCGATGTCGGTCACCACTTGGATCAATCCGCCGGCGATGTCGCCTTGTTTGAAATGATCGAGCATCACGTCCATTTCGGCGCTCCAGTAATCCGGGTCCAGTTGGGTATGAATGCCTTCGTCGCCGAAAATCGCGGCTTTGTGCGAATCCAACGCCACGAATATCAACACCGCATTGCGTTGTTTGGTTTGATGCAAGCCCAATTGACCAAACAGCTCACGGGCGCGTTTGAGAGCGTCACCTTTGCAGTATTGGTCGAGATGCACTTTGATTTCGCCGGATGTGTTGAGTTCAGCAAGCCGGATGGCCTCGACCACCCGGACTTCCTGATCCTCGGAAATATGATGTTCAATCCGCATCAGAACTGCACAGTAGGCGCTTGTTCAGATCCTTCCGCCGCCTCGAAATAGGCTTTCTGCTCGAATCCGAGTAAGCCGGCCATCAGATTCCTTGGAAACTGACGAAGTTGAGTGTTGTAGGTTCTTACGGTCGTATTGAACCGTTGACGCTCGGTTGAAATGCGGTTTTCAGTGCCTTCCAACTGTACTTGCAGATCCCGGAACGCCTGTGTGGCTTGCAACTGGGGATAATTTTCGGCAACCACAAGGAGGCGCGACAACGACGATTGCAGTCCGGCTTGGGCTTCTTGGAAGCGGGCGACAGCTTGCGGGTCGTTCAAGGCATCCGCAGATAACTGGATGGATGTGGCCCGGCTGCGCGCATCGATCACGGCCGTCAGGGTTTCTTGCTCGAAATTGGCTGCGCCACGGACCGTATTCACCAGATTGGGAATCAGATCGGCTCGACGTTGGTACGCGGTGTTCACTTGGCCCCATGCTTCATTCACACCTTCTTCGGCGGTTACAAGGCTGTTATTGATAGACATGCCCCATAAGAGCAGGAGTATGAAAACTCCCAAAGCGATCCATTTTGACATAGATTTACATTTTTTTAGGTGAACTTAAATCGCCTAAAGATACTATTTTCCGCCCTTCTCATCTCTTACAAAGGATTGTGTGACCTTTCGTTTTGTTTACTTCGATATCGATGATACGTTGCTGAATCATCGCCATGCCGAGCGCGCCGCACTTCAGGAAGTCCGTAACGCCATACCTGTTCTGCAGAAAGTTCCCATCGAAACCCTCTGGGAGACCTATAACCGCATCAACCGTGATCTTTGGGACCAATACGGCCACGGAGAAATCACCCGAATGGATCTTCAACACCTTCGTTTTTCGCTCACGTTGAGTGAATTGGGTATCCCATTATCCTTTCAGGACACGGTGGGGCAGACCTACATGAAGTTGTATCGCCGGCTATGGTCCTGGGTGCCGGATGCCGAGAAAGCCTTGGCCGAGATTTCCGCCAAATGGCCGGTCGGATTTTTGACGAACGGGTTTGCGGAGGTCCAGCATGCGAAAGCGGAAAAGTTCAATCTTCGGGCGATATCGGATGTGTATGTCATCTCCGAGGAAGTGGGCTGCATGAAACCCTCTGCCTGCATTTTTCAACATGCCACGGATTTGGCAGGTGTGGATAAGTCCGAAATCGTGTATGTAGGCGATTCATACAAGTCCGACATCATCGGTGCGAAGCGGTTCGGATGGCAAACGGTATGGCTCACCGATCAATCCGTCGATCCGGAAGGTGTTGCGGATGTGATAATCAGCGGAATGGGGGAGTTGACCCAAAAACTGATGATGTAAACCTGTATTTTCCCGCCATGAAAACAGAACCTGTTGTAACCCTCCCGATAGCCATCGAACACGGCCTCACCGCCGACGAATATCAAAAGATCCAAGAGTATCTGGGTCGTGTGCCAACCATCACTGAATTGGGTGTGTATTCGGTGATGTGGAGCGAGCACTGCTCCTATAAAAACTCCATCACCGTTCTCAAAACCCTGCCTCGCGACGGCAAAGCTCTGTTGGTGGGTGCCGGTGAGGAAAACGCGGGATTGGTGGACATCGGCGATGGGCTCGCTTGCGCCTTCAAGATCGAATCGCATAATCATCCATCGGCCGTTGAGCCCTATCAGGGTGCGGCAACGGGAGTGGGTGGAATCCATCGCGATATCTTCACGATGGGCGCGCGTCCGATCGCATCGCTCAACAGTTTGCGTTTCGGCTCATTGAAGCATCCTCGCGTCCGGTTTCTGTTGGATGGGGTTGTGCGCGGCATCGGCGATTATGGAAACAGTTTTGGTGTGCCGACCGTGGCCGGTGAAATCTATTTTGATGACAGTTATGAGGGAAATCCGCTGGTCAACGCCATGAGTGTGGGCATCGTGGAGGTCGGGAAAACGGTATCCGCTATTGCCGAGGGGCTTGGCAATCCCGTGATCATCGTGGGCAGCAGCACGGGTCGGGACGGTATTCATGGAGCTACCTTCGCGTCGGTGGAGATCAGCGAAGAAAGTGAGAAGAAACGCCCGAGCGTGCAGGTCGGCGATCCGTTCACTGAGAAATTACTCTTGGAAGCATCCCTCGAAGCTCTGAAAACCGGTGCGGTGGTTGGGATGCAGGATATGGGCGCGGCCGGCATCAGTTGTTCATCCTCCGAAATGAGCGCGAAAGGAAAAGTGGGGATGAAGATCAATCTGGATCTGGTCCCGATGCGTGAAGAAGGCATGACGGCGTATGAACTGCTACTATCGGAAAGCCAGGAACGCATGTTGGTCGTGGCTCATAAAGGCCGCGAGCAGGAGATTCTGGATGTGTTTGAAAAATGGGATCTCCATGCGGTCGTGATCGGTCATGTGACGGATACCCAGAATGTCGAATATTGGATGCATGGCGAATGCAAAGCCCGCATCCCCGCCGATTCTCTTGTATTGGGTGGCGGCGCGCCTGTCTACATCCGTGAGACATCCAAGCCGGCTTATTTAGCCGAGAAACAAGCTTTTGATGTGGATTCGGTCGAAGATAGCACTCCATTAAGCGAACGCTTGTTGGAGTTGATGCAAGCCCCAAACATCGCATCGAAGCGCTGGATTTTCGAGCAATACGATACGATGGTTCGCACGAACACCGTGATCGGACCGGGTCCGTCGGATGCGGCCGTCATCCGCCTGAAAGGCACCGACAAGGGTCTTGCCGTGAAAACCGATTGCAATGGCCGTTTCGTGTATCTGAATCCGCGCAAAGGCGGACAAATCGCTGTCGCCGAAGCCGCTCGAAACGTGGTCTGCGCAGGAGGGAAGCCTCTCGCCATCACCAACTGTTTGAATTTCGGCAACCCGATGAAACCCGAAAACTACTGGGTATTCAAAGAAGCGGTCGGCGGGATGGGGGATGCGTGCCGCGTTCTCGACACCCCCGTGACCGGCGGAAATGTGAGTTTTTATAACGAAACACCGATTTCAGCCGTGTTTCCGACCCCAACGATCGGCATGCTCGGGTTGGTGGAGAATGTGGAACGCGATGCGACCACGGCTTCCTTCAAATCCGACGGTGATGTGATTATCTACATCGGTGCTCCGCGTATTGGATTGGGTGGAAGCGAATACCTGAGCTGGTGCCATGGTTTGGTGACCGGCGACGCACCGAATCTGGATCTGAATTTCGAAAAACAACTGCAAGACGCGCTTCTGGCTGCCATCCGCAAAGGTTGGATCCGCAGCGCGCATGATATTTCGGATGGGGGATTGGCCACGACCTTGGCTGAATCCTGCATCTTCGGTACCATCGGCGCGAAATTGAACCTCGAGACTCTTGGTGGCGCCACGCGCGAGGTGTTCTTCAGCGAAGCGCAATCCGGTGTCGTGATATCGGTGAGTCCGGGCGACCAAGCCGGTATCTTTGCTCATTTTGGTGATGCAGGCGTTCCGGCACATGTGCTGGGTCAGGTAGAAGGCAGCACCTTGGACATCCAAGGCATTGAGTCCATCCCGGTATCCATGCTTTCCGATCTTCACGGAAATGCGATTAAGAAGATCATGGAGTCTGGTAATTAGTAGTCAGTAGTTGGTAGTTGGATGTACCAATTACCAACTACCACATACCAATTACTTCATGAGCATCATCGTCCTGGAAACGGATCCTTGCGGGGTTTCGAGGCGGTAGATGTACATCCCAGAGCTCAGGTTGCTCGCATCGAAGCGGACTTCATGGAACCCGGCTGCTTGCACGCCATTGACAAGAACCGCGACTTCTCGGCCAAGCACATCATAAACGGATAATTTCACGCGTACGGACGCAAGATTTTGCGTCCGTACTGAATATCCGATCACCGTTGACGGATTAAACGGATTCGGATAATTCGCTTCCAAGCGGAAGGAAGCCGGATTCACATCCCCATCCCATTTGTCTTCGACACTCACGACGTCGGTGAAGGCGAAGCGGGTCCAGACCGGGAAGTGGTCGGATGTGGTCGACAAGTAACTCCCGACATAGCTCGGATTTTCGATACGCTCGGTTCCCTCCATGTGCAAGGTTTTCATGCGGACATTGGCCACGATATGATCGATGTTGCTGAAGGAGCTGTAGGAGGTTTGTCCGCGCTCGCTTAGTGATTTCGTGATCATCTTGTAGTTTTGATCCTGCACGAAATTCTGATACGGCGAGGTCAGATTGTTGAAGGTGGAGGTGGTCACATCGTCATTGAAATCCCCTAACAGAAGCACATTTTGGGTGCCAAGCAGATCCATGTAGGATTTCAGGACTTCAGAATCCGCTAATCGCTCGTTGTAATCGGCTTGTGTGGCGAATGCCTTGGCATGGATGGTGACGGCACGGATACGTTGCACAACTCCATCCACATGCGCGTTGAACAGGAAGTAGTAAGGCCAGCGTCCGCCGCCCCAGGAACCATCTTGCGTGGCAAAGCCGGCAAGGAGGGAATCCACTGTTTCGGTTTTGTAAACGAAGGCGGTTTTTTGGGATTGGGAATACGGAGCGATGAAGCCGCGATAGCCGTCGAGTGAATCGACCAGGCGACGGAATTGGGCTTCATTTGAGATTTCTTGCAAGGCGTACAGATCGGCGTCGATGGTGCGCATCACCCGAATCACATTGGTGAGTTGAAGCTCCACATCGGTCGGGCCGTTTCCGGCGCTACCGAACCACTCGATGTTCCATGTGACGGCCTCGAACGTGCGGTCTTTGGAGATGTTTTCGAAGGGGATTTCGAAGATCTCGGCATCCAAATCAACAGACGAGCGCGGCAAGATTTGGTAATCGCCTCGGAAGCGGCCAACCACACCTACGATATCGATGGCTCCGGATGGTGCAGCAGCGCCAACCAGATCGGTATCGTTATCGATCCGCATCAACGTGCTGTTTCCATTCGCATCCCGAAGGCCATAATTGGTGTTCGCTTGGAAGGAGCCAACGAAAGGCGTGTTGGATGGTTGGAAGTTTTCGAGGGTGACGATCGTGACATTTTCTAGTGCGATCAATTGCGCTTCCACATTGCCCGATTTAAGCTCATTGATGCTGACTACGTTGGGAGATTGAACATTGCGTCCGGAAGGATGCACGGTGAACAGGATCTCGTCGGTAGAGCCGGAGGGAACGGAGATCTGACGCAATCCATCCCCAACCGTTCCTGGTGTGTTTCCGAATTCACCGAGCGGACCTGTGATCACAACAGAATCACCTGTTTGCACGGCCGAATGAAGCGCAGGCCAGAATGAAGCCAATCCGCCTGTTTCGTCTTGGAAGTAAGCCGGACCACCCAGTTCATCACTAACCGTAATCCATCCGCTGACGGTCACATTCGTTCCGAGCGGAAGGGCGCGTGCTTCAGCGATGGTGATGGGGGTGCTGGCATCAAAGGTCGGACCTTCGAGGTTGATCGCGAACGACGGGTTGACGGGATCATTTGATTGGATCGTGAGCACGTCGTTATAGGTCTGCAGTGCCGTCGGAGTGAAGGTGAGGTTCACTTCATGGATGCCCAACGATGGGATGCTCACATCAGCAAGGCTGGAAGCCAAACTGAACCCACTCGATGCGAAGGTTGCGCCTGTGATGGTGAGTGTTTGCGATCCTGTATTGCGGATCAGAAGGGAAGCGGAACGGGTTTGTCCGACCGCTGTCGAGTTGAAGGCAAACGTTCCGGCGTTTGCAACGGCTGCACCATTCACTTCGGCACTAATGGTCGGTGATTCAGATAATTGGATGTAGTTGGTGACGCGGAAATCATCGATGTTCACGCGGCGGTTACGGGTACCAACCGGACTTCCAGACGTGATCACAATTTGAAACCGATGATTGCCTGATTGGTTGATAGGGAAGACGGCTTGGGTCGAGGTCATCCCAGCCAAAAAAGGACTTCCAAGATTATCCCATGAAACGCCGCCATTCGTAGAAACTTGAACTTGCAAGGTGGCGGGGTCTCTGCCTGTGTCGCTTGCATAGACAGCGTGCCAAAAAGATAATTCTCCTGCACCGTCTTTATTGAACTGCATCTGAAGCTTGGCGCCCACGGCCCCCATCCGAACCGCAAACGTTCCTGTTTTCTTTACGTCATTCGCCAGATTACCGATTAATGCATCTTCGAGATGCCATGTTCCACTCGGTAGATCGATGGTACCGGCGGCATAACTGCCTTTGCCCGGTGATTCGAATGATTCGAATAGCTGGGAATAGGATGCCGAGAATGGTATCGTCAGAAATAGGATTGTGAAAAGACCGAGTACTTGAGCACTTGAGTACTTGAATAGATTGCGCATGTGAATTAGGTTTGTCCTTAGAAAGTCCCAAGATAGGGATATCCCGCCAACGGGTAGGCTTGTTAACCGTTGGGTAACATATGTGTCGTAATTTTACAGTGTCAGGGGTTTTTCACATCGGGTGAAACAGCTACCTTTAGGTAAGCCTCCCTCTTCTGCTAAATCGTTTACATGAGATTCATCCTCGTTAGCAATCTGCTTCTTCTTTTCTGTGTTTCTGATGCGTTTTCGCAACAGGTATTCGACCGGAAAGCCACCACCGTGAACAATATGGGGCTGTCTGTGACCAACGTGGGCACCTATGGACGTCCGAATGTTCGAAATCAACCCTCAGGACTTCCAAGCTTGGAATACCCTCGCGGTACAGGCACCGAACATATGTTCGAAGCCGGGATCTGGATCGGCGCGATCAAAGCGGGCGGCGCAACATTGGTTTCAACAGCCGCGGTCACCACATCCTCAACGGCGTATAGTCCGGGCGCGTCCGGTTTCGAGTTTTCCAATGATGGCACCATCCTTCTGGAGCAATCATCCCTGCCTGAATCCCCACTGTTTTCTCCATTGGCCGTAAGTCATCAGGACTTGGTCGCTGAGTTTTCGGATCGACGCACCATCGTCGGTGCGGTTCCCATCGCGAATCACCAAGAGCCGCTGTTCGCGGATGTGAAGCAAGAGGTTTACAGCTGGAACTTTGGGTTCACGGAAAACCTGAGCATCGTGAAATACACCATCACCAACACCAGCAACGACGCCTGGGACAGCGTGCATGTCGGCATTTACGCCGATATGGTGGTCCGAAACGTGAATACGACGTTAGAAACCGGGACCAACTTCTTCAACAAAACAGGCTTGGGGTATTTGGATGAGCATTATGCTACATACTCTTTCGATGCGAATTCTACCGACAACCCTTCTCTGAACACCTACGCGTCAGTAGTTGTGTTGGGATCGGAATACCGTGGAATGGATTTCCATCCAAAATACGCCGACGACATCGACACGCTGGTTTATCGGGTTCCCAAAGTGCGTCCGACGTTCTGGCAGTTTGGTGCTGGAACTGGGAATTATACCGGTCCGACGGATGACCTAGAACGCTTCAACCGGATGGCCTCCGATTGGCCGCTAGAAGCCGAACGTGAAGCGCTGCGAACCAATTCGCCACCGAGCAGTGTGAAGCAAATGATTTCGATCGGTCCGTTTCCGCGCGTTGAGTCGAATGAGACGTTAACCGTGTATTTCGCGTTTGTGGCCGCACTCAAACCACAGGAATTTCAAACCGCCGCGTCTGCCAGCAAGAGCACGGATAACGACATCACTCGCGCGCCATTGGTGGAAGGCATCGAATGGGCCTATCGCCTGTTCGAAGGGCAAGAGCAGAATGGTGTTCGTCAGCGGTTTTTGGTACCAGAACCACCTCGCGTTCCTAAACTGAAAGTGGAGCTCGAAGAAGGGAAGACCGTGCTTTATTGGGATGCGGGCGCAGAAAGCAGTATCGATCCGGTTTCAAGTGAGATGGACTTCGAAGGGTATCGCATCTATCGGACCAACATCGGTGATGATCTCACCGGCGCGATTTCGACCAACGCCCAACTCATCCGGGAATTCGACATTCCAGGAAACGAATACGGATTCAACACCGGCTTCAGCTCCGTGCGATTGGGAACCCCTGCCACATTCCCAGGCGATACCACGCTGTACCACTATCAATACGAAATCGACGGAATGTTGAATGGTTGGCAGTATCTGTTTGCTGTGACCGCCTATGACCGTGGTGGCGACGGCGTGCCTTCTTTGGAAACCAGCATCAATGCCAATGCGGTCCGTGTGTTTCCCGGAACCGGCATCAATGATTCCTTTTCAAGCGACGATGCGGAATTCCAGGTTGGTGTGTATCCGAATCCATACCGCATTAACGCAGCGTGGGATGGTACCACACCGTTCACACGGAAAATCATGTTCTACAACCTTCCGGCCAGAGCCGAAATTCGAGTCTACACCTTGGCTGGGGAGATTGTGGCCACCTTGAACCACGATGCCGCCACGTATATCGGAGACACGCGCTGGTTCAATGATTTCAGCGTGAACCGCCGATTGATGCCCGGAGGCGAGCATGCTTGGGATCTTTTATCGGATGCGAACCAAAACCTGACAACGGGCTTGTACTTGTACACCGTTCATGACAACGCTACCGGGCATGTTCAAACCGGCAAGATTGTCATCATCAAATAAACTTAACCCTAACGATAACCAATCCAAAAAACCATGAAGAATCGACTTACTAGTCTACTATTGGCCGTGATCCTACTGCTGCCGGGAGCGTTGTTCTCCCAGACAGCAAAGGACGTGACCATTCGAGAGCTGAATACCTATGCGAATCTGACGGAATCGAGTCAGATCAGCGCGCATCCACTGCGCGACACGCTCGTGAAATTCACAGGCGTTGTTATCACATATCCGCGTAACTCCGGATTGGCAACCTTCACGGCAGGAACAAACAGCATCGGACGTATCCATATGTTCGTAGTGGACACCAGCGCCATCACAAGCGGCCTTGACGGTCAGTATATGCAGGTGGTGGACTCCAAGAACATGGAACTCTTGGAAGAACTCAACCGTGGCGATGTGATCACGATCGAAGGTAAATTGACCTTTTTCGGGCTTACCGGACAAATGACGACCGAAACCGTCGTATTGGTCGGTAATGTGAACGAAGATGCCGCTCTTTTGAAATACCAACCCCTGCTTCAGCCTACGGTTGTGACGGTCGATGAGCTGAACACGAAACTGCCAGATGGCACTTTTACTCACCGTCTTGATAACTACACGAAGTATGTCAACCGATATGTCAAAGTAGCAGGCACAACGGTTGTCAACAGCTTCCAAGCTCCGACCGGACGTCCTTGGTTGTATGTTGGAGATGAGAATGCGATCCTACCAACCACGGATACCTCTCTTCGTTTCCGTAACGACAAAAACCCCTACAGAACTGGTTATAATTTCAGGCGTGGGGATGATGGGCCATATTCACCACCACCTCCAGGATCGATTGCAAATATCAGCGGGTTCATCGTGATGAACACCTTCAACCCAGATAACACTGGTGCAGGTACCTACAAAATCGCACCGTGGGATGACGGTGTTGTTTGGGTTTCAGATGGACAAGCAACGCCATCCTACATTCGCGCGACTCCTGAAGGATGGCCGAATGATCTCGTAGTAACGGGCTTCCCACCAGCGTTCACGAATTTTACGATTTCTACTCAGACTCCAACAAGCGCTCAGCAAGTGGCCATTTCGGTTGACATCGCCGCTCCGAACGAAGGCGTGACCATCACCTCCGCAAATGTGGTCTACACCCCACGTGGTGGAGCTGCGGTGACTGCGCCCTTGGTCAAAGGCGCAGGAAACACCTACTCGTTTACGTTTCCAACGTTCGTAGATAAGACTTCGGTTTCGTTCACCATTGAAGCAACAGATAGCGGAGGGCTGAAAGGCAAGTTTTCTGCAAGTAACACCAGCTTTATCGTGCTCGATAACCCGATCACTTCCATTAAAGCCATTCAGGAAACTGGGGATGGATCCCGTGGAGCAAGCCCATTGGTTGGACTCGGCGTACTACCAATGAACTTGGTCGCTACGGTCGTGTCCGATTCGGCCGACGGATTTGTTGTCATTCAAGACAGCAACCTGCCGTGGTCCGGTATTCCATTGGCAAAAAACACAAGTACCCAACGCTTGATCCGTGGCGATATCATCACCATCACATCGGCTGAAGTGCTGCGTCAGTTTGATATGAACTATCTGTCGAACCTGACGTTCACCAAATCCGAGGAAGGCAATACCGATATCGATGCCATCACGCCATTGCTGACGACAAGTGTATTCGGCACAGGTAACCGTGGTGCGGAATACATCGGCATGTTGGTCCGCTTCGAAAACGTAAGCGTCGCATCGACCAATGCGGATTTCCCATCCGATTTCGGTGAATGGTCGTTCGCTAGCGCTGGTCAAACGGCTGTTCGTGTGGATGATCGCTTCCAATACTCCAATATTGAAATTCGCAGCAACTTCACCTCCACATTCAACAGAAATCTTGTTCCAGGTGCACAGTTCACCAGCTTGAAAGGTGTCTTGGCGTGGTCGTTCGGAAATCCGAAATTCGCGATCCGCCAACTCAGCGATCTCGTTGCGGTGGATAACATCACCACCCCGAACCGCAATTTCGCATTATTGTCGCCAGCCAATGATGCCAACGTGGATGTGACCGGCAACATCGTCGCTTCCTGGGATGCCATTTCCACTGATTTCGATGGCGATGCCGTGAAGTACCTCTTCGTTTTGGCTAACAAGCCAGCGGAAGGCACTCCTAATTTCAGCAACCCATTGGCTGTGGTCGCAAGCGATGTGAATGGATCATCCGGTGATGCGACGATTCCTTCCTCTGCTTTGAATCCGATTCTGGATTCGGTTGGAATGGTGCAAGACGAGACTCGCGCGTTCGCTTGGACCGTATGGGTGACCGACACCAAAGACACCGTGCAGGTTTCGACCTATGCGAATGCAACAGGCCATACACCGATTTTCCGGACGATCAATCTGAAAAAATTGACTCCGACCTCCTTGGAAGACAACAATCTTCCGAAAGAGTTCAGCCTGTCTCAGAACTACCCGAATCCGTTCAACCCGACCACCTCGATCAGCTACTCGCTGCCACAGGATGTGAAGGTGAAACTGACGGTGTATGACATGCTGGGTCGTGAGGTGTCTGTATTGGTAAACGAGCTCAAATCAGCGGGCACGTACACGGTTGCTCTTGAAGGCCATGCGCTGGCAAGCGGTATCTATGTGTATCGTTTGGAAGCCGGAACCCGGACCTTTACCCGCAAGATGACCTTGCTCAAGTAAGATATTATCTTCATTCAGAGGCGCTTGACCGCGCCTCTGTTTTTATGCTTTTTCGTATGACATCACGCTTTTTCCCCTTCATCCTCTTATCCGCTTGGCTGGTATCCTCTTGCCAAGACACCGGTTTGCGGGGTGTTGTGAACGACAA
>CAYPOI010000014.1:12221-16852 GCA_964412365.1 uncultured Chitinophagales bacterium
CTCCGAAAACCTACTTGACGTTGGATGAAGTGAACCGTCCGGATGACGACCGCCTCAACTCGCAAGTGCGCATCCGCTGGTGGGGGGACGACCCGGATGGATTTGTTGTGGGGTTTGAATATTCAATCAATGGGTCCGCTTGGACGTTTACCACAATCAGAGACAGTGTGTTCGTCTTGCCGATTCCGATCGGCAATGAAACGGCGGATGTCCAATTCAGCGTGCGTGCTCAAGACAATAACGGTGCATTTGACCCGAATCCGCCATCTCTCGTGTTTCCCATCGTCAACTCGCCTCCATCCATTCGATTCAATGCGGTAGAGCAACCATCCGACACCACCTTCCATGTGTTCAGTTTCGGCTGGACGGCGTCCGATCCCGATGGGGCAAGGAACCTGGCCTACACCGAAATTGCTGTGAATGACACGGTATCAGGGTGGGTTCAACTTCCCAATGATGTCAATTTCGTGACCGTCAACATCGAAGACGGTTCGGGTGCCACTGCGAATGGGGCAATGTATCTCGGAAAAGCGTACATCAGCACCTCCATCGTGTTGAACGGATTTGTGATGAATGGCGAGAACACCGTGTACGTCCGTTCGGTGGACCAAGCCGGTGCGATTAGCGTTCGTGCGGAAAAAACGTGGTTTCTGAAGCGTCAAACCAGTCGTGTATTGGTCATTAACGACAATTCCCTGCCAAATACACAATCACGCTTGAACGATCACTTGAGTTGGATTTCGCAGTCCGGCATTTCGCAGGTGGATGTGATCCAAGCGACGGATGGAAACGCCTCAGGTGGATTCAAGTCGCCATTGAGTATCGCTTTTCAAAAGACGTTTGATCCGACCATGAACCAGGCCCTCGCCAAATGGGATTACATCTATTGGGTATCTGACAATCTGGATCGGAACATCAATTTCGCGCTTGAAATGACCGTCGAGTTTTTCCGGAATGGTGGGAAGATGTTCATCAACATGCCTACCAAGAATCTGCCAGCCACAGACCCGGTGTTCGTCTTTCTTCCGTTTGATCGTCTTGGAGTTCCCGGAGTGGTTGGCTCGCAAGGATTTTTGATTCAGGGAACCAGCGCTATTTCAGTTGCGGATGTACCCAGCGCTCCACCCGGACGCATCGGCTCGGCCAACATCACCGGCGTGTCGCCTTTGGTACCAACGGGTGGTTCAACGGTTCTATATAATGCCGCATTCCGAGTTCGCCAAGTCTTTGGTGGTTCGGTGGCGTACACGGGTAATCCGGCGATCAGCGTGATCAGCGCCGACCGCGATATGGCATTCTTGGGGCTGGATGCAGCGACCATCAATCCTGCCGACATCCAACCGATGATCCAATTCATCATCATCAATCAGCTTGGATTTCAGAATTAACCGATCATGATGCACCGTTTTTCTTTGTTATTTGGCTTTTTTCTATGGATCACTTCGTCGGTTGTCGCTCAAAACGGACACTTGGCGGGTAGGATCTTGGAAGAAGGCACGAACGAACCGCTCACCGGCGTGAATATTTTCATTCGTGGCACCAGTTTTGGTGCCGCGTCCGATTTCGACGGCAATTACGAAATCCGCAACATCCGTCCGGGTGAGTATTCGATCGAATTCACCTATGTCGGGTTCGAACGCGTCCTGCACACAGCAATCCGCATCACCGCAGGACAAACCACGACACTGAACATCACCTTGAAAGAACAAGTGCTCACCTCCGAGCAGGAAGTGTTGGTGATCGGGGAGAGGCCCATTTTCGATATCGAACAATCGTCGAGCACCATGCGGGTTGGACGCGAACAGATCCAAGCCGCCGCCCTTCGCCGGGTGGATGATGTCGTAGGCCAGCAAGCCGGTGTCATCAAGGATCCGTCGGGTGTCTACATCCGTGGCGGACGTGCCTATGAAACCGGTTTTGTGGTAGACGGTGTGTCGGCGTCCGATCCATTGGCCGGCACCGGATTCGGGTTGGACTTAGGAGCGAATGCCTATGCGGATGTGGAAGTGACCACAGGCGGAGCTGGAGCGGAATTTGGAGATGCCACATCGGGTATCGTATCGGTCAGAACGCAGGATGGTGGTGATAAACTGGCTGGGTATTTCAGTCACAAACGCGACAATCCGGGTCGGATGACATCCGCCACAGCGAATTTCTTCACCGACACCTATGAATTGAACATCGGTGGTCCGGAAGTGATCACATCCACCATTCTTCCTGCATTGGGACTCAAGATTCCGGGCAAGATGTCGTTTTTTATCTCCAGCCAGATGTTCACGACGAACGAGTTCATGCGCAATACGGCTGACCAGGTTAACACGTCCGTCATTTCGAATAATTTCTGGTCACCACGGCAGGATAACCGCTGGAGCGGGATGCTCAAGTTGACGTACCGCATCAAGCCGAATATGCGTTTGGAATCGGCTTATCAGCGTTCATTGACCGTGAATCAGAACACCCGGATGTTGCAAATCACGGGTGATGATGTCCAGATCCGTCCGGGATATCAATTTTTCTTCTCTCAGGATCTCGACCGTGCCAGTACGTACGCTCACGACTCGAATCTGAGCTATGTGAAATGGACGCACACGTTGAGCGCATCCACCTTTTATGATGTTCAGGTGAGCCGCTTGTTCACCCGACTTCGTGCGGACGCGAATGGTCGCTACTGGCGCCCGACTCAAGTGGATGGCGAGTTCGACCCGGCCAGCATCGTTGTGGCCCCTGTCCGTTTGTTTGATGACTTTTCGCGCGAGTTCTATTATGTGCTTCCCGGACCGGGATTCTCCAACAACGGTGGTATCGCCGCCTTGTGGCATGATCACTTCGCAGAAGAAACCACGGTCAAAGGATCACTCACACGCTACCTTGGCGCTCGTGAGAACCGTCTGAACATCGGATTCGAAGCGAAATTCCAAGATTATCAGTGGATCGACATCAATCGTCCCTGGGTAGGCGCACCGATTGAAGTATCGGGTGGGGTATTTAGCGAGACGTTCCGTTTGGGTGAATCGTCCGACATCTGGCGTGTGAAACCGACCAAAGGCGCGTTCTATGTGAGTGACCAGATCCGATATCAAGGCTTGATCGCGAACATCGGTCTTCGTTTGGATTACTGGTTCCCTGGTGCCTACGTGGATGATGCCGTTCGCAATCCAGATGCGCTCATTCCGGATGAAATCCGTAAAGCGTACTATGCCAGCACCTTCAATTTCTTCGGAAGCCGTTTCAAGATGCGCCTGCTGCCACGGATGAGCGTCTCGTTCCCGGTCCGCGAAAACCAAGTATTGTTTTTCAACTACGGTCACCAAGCGCGTACCCCGCATCCGACATTCTTGTATGCCGGATTGGATCCGTTCTATCAGAACCGCAGTTTCTTGGCCAACCTCGGAAATCCGAACCTGAACCAGGAAGTGGATGTGAGTTATGAGATCGGAGTTCGGAATCAGCTCACATCCAATGATGCCTTAAATATTTCCGCATTCTGGCGTGATAAGTATGATTTCATCACATCCGAACGAATCATTGTTCGTGATGCGACCGGCCGCGATGTGGAACGCGCGTATCGTGTGAACGGGGATTTCGCCCGGGTCCGTGGTTTGGAAGCGGCCTACATGAAACGCCATCAGGATTGGTTCTATGGACAGGTTTCCGTGACCTATTCCCGTGCCGAGGGGTTGAGCTCAACCACAAACGATGCCTTGCAAAATATCATCGTTGGTGGACAAAGCATCGGAAACAACATTGAAACGCCATTGGCTTGGGACAGACCTTGGGACATCAAAAGCAACGTCACTTTCACCCGTGACCGGAAAGGGGATCCGTTGTTTGGCGTACCCGGAATGAACCAGATGAAGTTCTATGTCTCGGCCACGTTCAGAAGCGGTCAGCGCTACACCCCATATAATTTCAAGGGCAATGAGCGGAATCCTGTGACGGGTGTGACGGATTGGCGCCCGATTTATGAAATCGATACCGACCCGAACAAACGGTATAGTAAGATCGGCGAATCGTGGTTCTGGGCAGACATGAACTTCCAGAAATGGCATTATTTCGGTAAAACGAAACTGACGGCGTTTCTCGAAATCACGAATGTGTTCAACAATCTGAATTCGGCGATCATCAATCCGGTGACGGGCAAAGCGTATAAAACGGATTATCCGACCGATCCGGCCAAATTGGTGGCCTTGCGCAGCGACCGTAGTTACGATCTTCCGAGCAACGTGCGCGATCCACGGTATGTGGATCCACGGAACAACAGTTCCCCAGCGTATCTGAATCCGGCGAATTTCCTTGAGCAGCGACACATCATGTTCGGCGTGGCGGTGAATTTCTAGTATGAATCCTTTGAATCGACTCCAACTCTTTGTTTTTGTTCTCCTGCTGAGTGTGGCAGGCACGGTCAGCGCGCAAACCATTTTGCCAGCGCTCGGGTCATCCCGTAGCGGCACATCCGGCTTTCAGTTCCTCAAGATTCCGGTCGACCCACGTGCGGCTGGCATGGGTAATTCCAGCATCGCGGATGCCTTGGATGGATCATCCTTGTATTGGAATCCAGCCCTGACATCCCAAATGCCGCGCTCACAAGTCTACATGGCGCACACGGCGTACTTTGTTGACATTCCGATGCT
>CAYPOI010000014.1:16952-43729 GCA_964412365.1 uncultured Chitinophagales bacterium
CTGGTGGACATGGGATTCTTCTACAAAGTGGGAGAGACTGGTCTACGCTTTGCTGTTGGCGTAAATAATTTCGGATTCGATGCGAGTCCGTCCGGTGAAACCACCCGCATCACCTTGGATGGTGAAACGAAAGAGTCGAATTTCGAACGTGTTTCCCCGCCAACCACATTCACCCTCGGCGCCGCATATGATGTGCTGAAAGGGGATTTGTACAATATTTTGGTTACCGGTCAGCTCACCAATCCCTCCGACAACTCGGAGCGACTCAGCCTCGGTACCGAATTCCGATTCATGAATCAGTTTTACCTTCGTTCCGGGTATGAGTTCGGCGTGGATGAAGCCGTTTTTCCAGCATTCGGTGCCGGCGTGCGAGTGCCGATCATCGGTCGTGACCTTTCGATGAACTACGGTTTCACCACCCGCGAACGCCTCGGTTCCTTACATCGGGTCAGCCTTTTAATCGGATTATGATGAACAGATCTCTGCTATATGTGATGGTCGCTTCCACGCTGCTCAGCGGCTGTGATGCGCTTTTCGGTACCAAACAAGATGCGATCACGAAAGAGATTTTCGTGGAAGGTCGTCGTGATCCGAATCTGGTGACCGAAGACGTCGGTTTCGCCGCTTTGACTCCGTTTTGGACCGGCTTCAACCAGCCCACCGATGTGTTTGTCGGGTATGACGAACTCGTTTATGTGACGGATGCGGATGGGGTCCATGTCCTGGATCGCGCCGGGCGACGTTACCGCACGCATCCGCTTCGCGGCGCTCTTTCTGTGACGATGGATCGCAAATTGAATCTGTATGTGGCGGCTCGCTACGATACCATCATCACGTCTCTGAATCCGACCACCGTTTGGGATTTGGCCGCGGTCTATAAACTTCGTGGATTGAACCAAGATGGCCCCGTTCAGGTGGTTGATATTCTGATTCAGCCATTTCTCGATAACAGTCGCTCCACGACCTCCGCCCAACGCGCTAGATTGATCAAAGGCAGCGCAAACAGCGAGGAATTGGTGGAAATCACAGGTGTCGCGGTTTTGGCGAATAACAGCATTTACGTATCGCGTCGCGGACCCGTGAACCCAACCGGAACTCCTCAAGCCGCAGATAACACCGTACTTGTCTTCGGAGAGAAAATAGTTGGTGGCGCTCGTAATGGTAAAATGGAAAATCTAGGCCAGATCCGCTCCTTATCGCCAACCACTCCATCCTTGCTGTCTGCGGTTGGACTGAATGCGGTCACATCCTTCATCGCACCTCCTCAGCGCGATAATATGAGTCCGGATATGAACTTCTTTGTGGCTCAGGGTGCTCAAAACACCGACATCCCGTACCGTGTGTTATGGGTGGATGTGGTGGAAACCGTGAACGGCACCGAATACAGACCGAAAACGACACTTCTGGCACGCGACACATCCCGGGCCGATCGATTCCTGTATGATGCGGACCGCTTCGAGAATCCGACGGATGTCGCTTTTTCCGCCGATGGACGAAATTACATCTATGTGGTGGATGCGGGTCTTGACAGCTTATATCTGTTTCAGTCGAACGGATTGGAAGGGGTGAATCCTCCGGTAGGGTCCACATCCACCAAAACGATTCGGGTTTCCTTCGGTGGAACCGGAAACGGAGTGAGGGAATTCAACGATCCGTCTGGCGTGGCGTTTTTCCGGAATGTGGTTTATGTGGCCGATAAGGGAAACAACCGGATCGCGCGCTTCAAGCTGAATACCGACCTCGAGTAAAGGTTTGTAATAGGCCGGCGCGGACATTGAATATTCCGCTAAATGGTGGTTACTTAGGCACTTCACCATTCCAAAGGATTATGAGATCGTTGCTATTTATCGGCCTAGCCGTCGCACTTGCGGCATGCGCCACACCGGCCCAAACCACCAAAACTCCGCCAGCGTCCGCTTCTGCGACGCCAGCCACACCAAGGGCAAAAACCTACTCGTCTGTCATTCCAAGAACAGCGGAAACGATGGATGGACTCTTCAAAGTCCACAAAGTCGGTTCAAAGCTCTTCTTCGAAATTCCAAAATCGGAATTGGACAAAGAAATGCTGATGGTCAGCCGTATCGCGGCGGTTCAAGTGAACCAAGGTTATGGCGGTCAGCAGACGGGTAATTACCTGATTCGCTGGACCCAAGACCAGAACAAAATCCTGCTTCGCGCGATCAGCACGCAGATTTCAGCGGATTCAACCAAAGCCGTGTATCAAACGGTGAGAGCGGCGAATTTCGAATCCATCATCGCGGCTTTCGACATCGAAGTCTACAATTCGGATTCATCCGCGGTTGTGATCGATGTGACCTCCCTCTACACGACGGATGTGGCCGAGCTATCGCCACGTCGTCGCTACCAAGGACGTCGCCTGGATCCGCGAGACGAATCCATTGACCGTATCCGTGTTGATGAACCACAGCATGCTCAAAGTGCCGGAAGTGCCGATGCGCCCCCGTCTGCTCGATGAGCGTGTGGGTTATTTCTCCGTTGGAACCATCGATTACAGCAGCGATGAGCATTTTTCGGAAGCGGTTCGATACATCACCCGTTGGAGACTCGACAAGAAGGACCCGAACGCTGCCGTTTCGGACCCTATCAAGCCGATCACCTTCCATGTGGATGCGGGCACACCGGAGTGGTTGGTCCCCTATGTGATCAAAGGCATTGAAGATTGGCAGGTTGCGTTCGAGCAAGCCGGATTCAGCAATGCGATCATCGGCAAACGCGCCCCTACGCCAGAAGAAGACCCGGAATTCAGCCCGGAAGACATCCGATATCCGATGATCCGTTGGGTTCCATCGACCATCCAGAACGCGATGGGCCCGCATAACAACGATCCTCGTACCGGCGAAATCATTTCGTCGTCCATCCTGATGTACCACAACGTGATGAATCTGCTCAGAAACTGGTATTTCATTCAAGCGTCGCCCGCCGATTTCTCAGCCCGCAAACTTCCGTTCAACGATGAGCTGATGGGAGAATTGGTGCGTTATGTGGTGGCACATGAAGTGGGTCACACGCTCGGATTGCCGCACAACATGAAATCCAGTGCCTCGGTACCGGTCGACAGTCTGCGTAGCCCGACATTCACCCGCAAGTATGGAACAACTCCATCCATGATGGATTATGCGCGGAACAACTACGTGGCCCAGCCAGGCGATGATGTTCACATGGTTCCGATCGTGTCGATCTACGACAAATATTCCATCGAATGGGGATACAAGCCGCTTCCTGAAGCGACCAGCCCGCAAGATGAGAAGCGTTTCTTGGAGCCGATGGTACGTATGCAAGACACCAACCCGATGCTTCGTTTCGGTAACCCGTCGAATGTCGATCCCTCGCAGCTGACGGAAGCGCTCGGAGACGACGCCGTGAAAGCGAGCACCTACGGCATGCGGAATCTGGAAACCATCATGGGCTACTTGTTGGATGCGACCACCACCGAAGGTGAGAATTATTCCCTCCTGAATGAAATGCATGGTCAAGTGATCGCGCAACGCGTTCGTTACCTCAATCATGTGGTGACGGTGGTCGGCGGCGTCTATACTCACCAGAAGCGTGTTGGCCAAGCAGGGGACATCTTCATTCCGATCGATCGCGCCAAACAAGTGGAAGCGATGAACTACCTGATTACGGAAGGCTTCGCAACCCCGACCTGGTTGCTGGATACCACGATCCTTCGTTTGATCGAGCCATCTGGCGTGAGCGATCGAGTGTTGGCCAGCCAGCGCAGTGTGCTGAACAACTTGCTTCAAGACAGCCGCCTCACCCGCATGGCTGAGCTGGAAGCCCTGCATTCGGCCGCATCCGTCTACAAAGTGACGGACATGCTGTCTGACTTGCGCAAAGGTGTTTGGAGCGAGCTGGAGTCGCGTAATGTGGCGATCGACCTGTACCGCCGAAACCTGCAGCGTGCGTATGTCGACATCATGGCGGCTCGGTTGACCTCGGACGGATTGAGCGGCGAATCACGCGCCCTGATCCGTGGCAATCTCCGCGATCTGAGCCGTTCGATCGATCAATCGATCAGCCGCTCGCGCGAAGACGCCACTCGTTACCACCTGGAAGACATCAAAGCGGAATTGACCCGCGTTCTGGATCCTAAATAGGGATCTTGATCTTCGTACCGGCCGGGATCACATCATCCAAGAACACTTGGTTCATGATGGCGATCTCGTCCGGTGTGACGGTCAACGGCATCGGATTCGGTAAGAAACTGCTGAATGTGCCCTGTCTTGTTGTCGTGATCACCCGAAGCCGCGTAGGTTTCACATTCAGATGGGTCTGATTCGTCAACACGGCGAATGCGCCTGTCGCACTGCTGAACGCGCTCTGATAGGCAGAGAAGTCCGTTTTCAACGAATAACCGACAAAACGGTACAGGTTCGATCCTTGCTTGAGTGCGACGATATAGAAGTTGTAGGGCGTTCCTTTGTCGTCTTTCACTTCCGCAATCATGCGATACGCTCCGAATTGCGAGCCGGAAACCGCTTGGCGATCCAAAACGGTCACGCCCTCTTGGTTACCGATTTGGTCGACCGCTTCCGCCGGTGTGGACACATCCGATACCATGCTGAACTGCATCACCGCTTTTTGATTGGCTTCCACCATCACAACGGCGCTTTTTCCGTTCTGAACGCGCCAGCCGCTGGGCACACCGAATTGGAATTTCAGGTCGGGATGAATGAACATACCATCTTTCACGAAGCCTTCACGTGGATTTTCTCCGACCATGATGCCGTCGATGGCAGCGAGATAGCGATCCCGTGCGATGGTTTCCTGAGCATAACCCTGCTCTTTGAATCGATCGGAACGACGTTTGATGTCGATTTCACGATCACCTGGATCCGGGTGGGAGGAGAGGTGGGTCGGAATCCGTTGTCCGCTGGCTGCGGATATGCGTTTCAGACTGGTGAAGAATTTCGATCCTTCTGCGGCGAGATACCCTGCACGAGCGGCATATTCAACACCGAGGCGATCGGATTCACTTTCCGCATCGCGGCTGTAGCTCAAAAACAGAAGTTGTGCCGCGCCGCTTCCCAATTCCATCACTTGTGCTCCGCCACTTCCCAATACGGTTTCGGTAAGCACAGCGCCACCGATCACCAACAAACTACCTGCGGACTGGGTGAGCGCTTGTTGTGAGGCATGACGTGCCGCCACATGGCCCACTTCATGTCCGAGTACCATGGCCAACTGCGCCTCATTTTCCAAATGGGCCAACAAGCCGCGGGTGACGTAATTGTACCCGCCTGGAAGGGCGAACGCGTTCACGACGGGAGAATCCAGCACTCGGAAGGTGAATTCCGTGTTTTTGAACATGGCTTTGGTGTCGTCGCGACGCAAATGGCTTTCCGCCAACACCTCATTGCCCACGCGCACCACATACGCGGTCATCTCCGCATCATCCAGGAGTCCGAATTCAGCGACGATCTGGGGATCATATTCTTTCCCCATCTTCACTTCATCGGCCCAGGAATACGCATAGGCACGTTTGGTTCCGGAAACCGGACTTTCCTGCAACGAGACGCAGCTCGAGATCAGGAGGAATAGCAGGATGTAGCGGGTATGTTTCATATCAGTCTTGGTTATAGAGTCGGTTGAAAGCGGGTTCATAAGGATCGCCGGATGTCCATGTGATATTTTCCGGGGCATCCGCGATCAGGCGGGTGGCATGCACGAAAACAGACACGTATTTGTGCAGATAGTCGAAATCGAAGTTCTCATCGGCTTGATCGCCCGAACGATGGTAATATTTCATGAGTTCATCGCCGAATTCGGTGAATCCAGCCGTGAAGGTCGGAGCGGGGATGCCGACCCGCGCGAAATTCACATTATCCGACCGATTGAATAACCCTTGTTCTCCGGCTGGATCGTCCCAAATCCGCAGATTGAACGCTGCAGCTGCTTTTTTATAATGAGTGGATGCGGATGTTCGTTCCAATCCGATCACCGTCACGGCATCGGTCACATTGTACCCGGCTCCATCGATATTCGAGACATAGACGGTCTGTTTGAGAGGAATGATGGGATTTTCGGTGTAATACCGACTTCCGATCAATCCGATTTCTTCCGCACTCACAGGAAGGATGATGACCGAGCGCTTGGTCGGGACCTTCGAAAAGGCTTCGGCGGCATGCAGCATTGCTACAACACCCATGGCATTGTCGCGTGCACCGTTGAAAATGGTGTCGGTGGTTGTGACTGCCGTTCTGCGCGCCCCGACATGGTCGTAATGCGCCATGAGAAGCACATAATCGTTCTTCAGAATCGGATCGCTGCCTTCGATGATGCCCACAACGTTCTGGGTGTTCATTTCGCCCGTCGTGATGCCAGGAGTTTGGATGTGGATGTCGCCACTGGAGAACGCTCCGGCCGCATCCGCGATGATGTGGATGAAATCGATGGCAGGAGTGAGGCTGTTCGAATTGCGCAGGAAAGAGGCGAGTCGGGATGGGGTCGGATCACCACTCATCCATTGCACCAATCCCAATGCTCCGGCGGATGCGAGTTGCGCCCGAATCCGATTCGCTGCGGCAAATCGTGATTGAAACGAACCTTCGGTCGGAAATGGCACGACAATGACTTTTCCTTTCACATCCGCAGTCGCCAACGTGGAATCACTCAGGTTCGGGAGATGCAAAGCACTGAAGGTTTGATCGGTTTTAGCGCCGCTCAGTACAGCGACCGATGTGTTCGCCGCATCCGCTCCGACTTGGCGAATCGAACCGATTTCCGTCGCGCTGGTCTGATGGATAGTGAACGGCTGATAGTAGTTACCGGTCTGCGGATTCGGTTTGAGTCCGTATGCCTCGAAATGTCGTGCGATGTACGCCGCGGCCGAATCCAAGCCGGGTTCACCCGTCATCCGACCCAATAATTCATCCGATGCCAAATACATGATTTGTTCACGGCTTTTAGCCGCATCGAAACCGAATTCAGGCAAACTCGCTGGCGGAGTTTGAAATAGAAGGAGAAGAAGAACGAACATCATGGATTAACTGAAAACAATGGCGGTTGTTGTGTATGGAAGGAAGTTGCTGTTTGCCAGACCATCGACGCACGGATCAACGTGGCTTCGTCGAATAGTTTTCCGACAAAGGTGATGGATCCGTTTTCGGTAGGCATCACCACGGCCGGGTGACCGGTGAGGTTGGTCAGCAGGAGTTGATCGCCCGCGAAACTCGGTACAACGACCACATCCACATTCGCCAACGCGATATGGGTTTGCTCGATGAGCCGTGTGCGAAGACGGTTGGCTTGGATGTAATCGACCGCTGAAATGAAGCGTCCCGCACGGAACACGTTCGGCCAAGCATTGCGAACCTGGCGCACCATGAGGTCGTCACGATCGCTCAACGTAAGATCTTCGAATGCGGATGCTGCCTCGGCGCTGAGTATAATCGACAACGGCTCGATATTCATGTCCGGAAAGGTGACCGGAACCAGTTCGATCCCCTGATTCCGAATCGCATCCAATAGGTATTGATCGTCTTCCTCAAACCAGGCTTCCACATACCCGAATCGGATGGTGGCCAGTGAACGGGTCGCATCAAAATTGAAGGAGGCATCGATCACGGTGCGGTCATAGCCGTCGGTTCCGCGGATCACATCGAAAATGATGGCGCAATCCTGCGCATCGCGGCAAATCGGCCCCAGCTTATCCATGCTCCAGCTTAATGGCATCGCTCCGTGGCGACTCACACGCCCGAATGTGGGACGGAGTCCGGTGATTCGTGTTCGGGTGGATGGGGAAACAATGGAACCCCAGGTTTCACTGCCGATTGCGAAGGGGAGGAGTCCGGCCGAAACTGTCGAGGTCGATCCAGCCGACGACCCGCTACTGCCTTGCTCCAGATTCCAGGGGTTTTTCGTCATCCCGCCGAACCAGACATCGCCCCATGCCAAGGCGCCCAATGTCGTTTTTGCGACCAATATCGCACCGGCCGCATCCAGCTTAGCAATGACCGTCGCGGTTTGTTCAATACGCTGATCTTTGTAAGGTGTCGCGCCCCAGGTTGTGGGATGTCCGGGGTATGCCAACAGATCTTTCGCGCCGTAAGGGATTCCATGCAGAGGTCCGCGGTATCGACCCGATGCGATCTCGGCATCGGCCAGGCGCGCTTTCTCCAACGCTTCGGCCTCCAACAAGGTGATGACAGCCAACAACTGCGGATCATGACGTTTGATACGGTCGATGAACATCCGTGTAAGCTCTTCGGATGTGATCTGACGCGTGCGGATGCGTTCCGCCAATTTACTCACAGGCTCGAAAGCGAGGGTTTCAAGATTCTCGGGTCGCGCTCCAGCCTCAGGCAGCATATAACGGATGGGGGATTGACGCTGATCCGGGTAAAAACCCGCTGGCAATGGATTGAAAATCATCGCAGGAGCCTCAGCATGCGTCACAGACAAGGCCCGCATCGCATAGACCAGATCGCGTTGTTCGCGCACATCCAGAAGCATGGAATCACGTTCGGCGTCTGTGAATTGAAGCCCGAGCACGCGCTCGGCCGATTTAAGGGATTTCGTGTCGATTTCGGACGAACATGCCGCCAAAATCAGCACCAATGATGCGTAGAGGATAGGTTTCATAGGATGTGGATAAGAAGTCGACAAGTTAATTTGTTTTGGCGGATGGATGACCCGTATCATGAAGATAACGACACGGGTCGTGGTTCCGCTTCGGCGGATGAAAAGGGAACCTCGTTCAATTCGAGGGCTGTACCCGCAACTGTACGTTCCAATGTCTTGCTAAGCATCCTTTAGCCACTGTGCCGACATCATCGGCATGGGAAGGCCGCCCAAGCAAGGGAACAAGCCAGGAGACCTGCCACACCAGATCCGTTGCCGTCATCCTTTCGGGATTAAAAGGACTGACGAAATGAGACCTATTTCCTACACCTACCTTCTTTACTGGCTTTTGCTGCCTCTTGCTGTCAACGCACAAGCAGGAGATACCCTGTTGTTGCCTGAAGTCCGCATTTCCGATGTGCGCCTCGGCCGGCCCGATTCGCTGATGTCCTACCACATCACGCGAATCCCCATCCATAGGACATCTGCCGGACTAACCTTAGGGGACGTTATCGCAAGAAACGGTGCCGGCATCCGCGGATACGGACCCGGTGTGCTGCAAACCGTGGCGTTTCGTGGCTTCGCCGCATCGCAAACACAAGCTCTGTATAACGGATGGGCGCTGAATCATGGGATGGTGGGTGTGACGGATCTTTCCCTGTATCCGGCGTTTCTGATGTCGGATGTGGTCCTGCATAAAGGCGGAGGAAGTTCTGAATATGGGAACGCAGCGATTGGTGGCGTCATCGAGCTGAATCCGATCGCATCCGGTCAGACCGTACTGCATAGTGGGGTTGGCAGCGCCTCTAGCTATACCGTTGGTGCGAAAACAGCCTTTTCACGACATGGATGGGATATGGCTGCAGGAGTGTTTCATCGCAAAGCAGAGAACGATTATTTATATAAGGATGTGTTTCGGTTTCCCATCATCGAGCGGAGGCGGGAGAATACCGCCAATGAACTGACCTCGTTGATGGTGTCGTTCAGAAAAGAGGAACGAAACCGCATTCAGCATTTTGCGACGTGGTTCACGGATGCCGATAGCGAAATCCCCGGACCCATTTCTGCGGGAACGAGTCGGGCCACTCAAAAAGACCGAATCATTCGGCAAACGTTTGGATCGTCTCAACGCGTCGGACACGGATGGATGGGCGCCGATGCCACGGTTTTCGCGCAGCAATTGGATTATCTGGATCCGGATAATGACATCGAAAGCTTATCCACGATATCGATGGGCGGATTGCGCTTGTATTGGGTCATACCTGGAATCCGTGTTCAAGCAGAAAGCAGAGCGACAACGGTCACCTTCACCGAATATGATCCACCTAACCGATACGAAACATCCCTATCCGCGACCGTCGTCCGGGGTGGAGCCACAGGCTCGGCCCGCATCGATCATGATTCCTTTTACGGTTCGTTCTGGAGTGGCTCGCTGGGTTACCGCACGTCTCACCTGAGAGCGAATCTCGCTCGTTCCTTCGGTGTGCCCACCTTCAATGATTTGTACTGGCCATTACTGGGAAATCCGGATCTGAGTCCGGAAACCGCCAATAAAGCTGAAATCGGAGTATTTGGAAGCCTTTTTTCTGTGGATGTGGATGTTCCACTGTTCATGGCCCGCATCAACGACGGCATCCAATGGATTCCGCAAAGCGACGGACGAGTACGGCCGATGAACCTCCGCGAGGTGTCCACCTTTGGCGCGGAACCCAGCCTTCGGCATCGTGCCGATTTCGATGGAGTTGGCGTGGAAACAAGAATAGAGGCATCGTACATCCGCGCCCGATACACGAAAGAACGGTTTCCGGGCGATCAATCCGTGAACAAGCGGGTGGCCTATGTCCCCGAATGGCAAGCCGTGGCCGAAACCAATCTGAATTGGAAGGGATGGTCGTTCATGCCTAGCTACCGGTTTACCGGAGAGCGATTCACCACCGAAGACGAACGATTTCCCATGCAGGCAGTCGAATTATGGGAATTCTCTGCTGGATACACCAAGAACTGGAAAAAACTTTCAACAACATGGCTCTGGCGCTTGGACAATGCGCTGGATGTCGATTACTCACTCATCCGTTGGTACCCGATGCCGGGTCGCCAACACACCTTCACCCTTCACATCACATTCCTATGAAACACCTTTATTTGATCACAGCCCTGTTATTGCTCGCATCCTGCACCAAATCCACATCCGACAAAAAGGAGGGAAGCGGTGAACGTATCCTTGTTGTGAACCAGGGTGGCTTCAATCGAGGAGAAGGATCGATGAGCTTGGTTCAGCCCAAAACCAGAACCGTGACCGAAGATGTGTTCATCTCGAAGAATGGTCGTCCGCTGGGGGATATCGCTCAAAGCGTGACCGAGTTCGCCGGCAAGCTCTACATCGTGGTGAACAACAGCCATAAAGTGGAAGTGGTGGCCAGCGACGATTACCGGAGCCTGGGAACCATCGCAATTCCGAATAATGCGAGTCCGCGATATATGAGCGTCACCAATAACAACAGAGGCTACATTACCAATTTGTATTCGGATAGCGTGACCGTAGTGGATCTCACAACGTTGGCCGTTCTGAATCATATTTATGTGGGAGCCGGCACAGAAGGAAATGTGATTTCGAACGATACCGCATTCGTGGCCAAGAATCTGAATGCGGATTTCAGCAGCGCGAATCAAATCGCCCTGATCCGCACGGGGACCGGAACTGTTGTGGCAAATTGGACGACAGGAACGGGGCCGACCCAGATCGCCGTGCACGGTTCGTATGTGATCGTGAGCTGCACCGGTAGTTGGGGCGCGAATGATGGGGAGATCGTGGTACACAACCGAACCACAGGCGCGATCGTGCGTCGAATACCACTAAATACGTATGCCGGCGGGTTCGCATTGGGTTCGGGAAACAATCTGTATGTGTTAGCCGACGGTGTGAAACAGGTGAATATCAGTACCGGAAGTACCACAAGCTTACTGACCAAATCGTTCTACGCGATCGCCCATGATGGCGAACAATTATGGCTCACCGACGCGCTCAATTTCGCCCAAGCAGGCATGCTGTACCGCTATTCGGTGTCGGGTGCCGTAAGCGATAGTTTCCGTGTTGGCATCATTCCGGGCCAAATCTTTTTCCAACAAGAATAAGACAAAATATTGCATGATTTCTTGGATGCTGATGTGATATAAAATGTTATCCACATACGAGTAATTACTACATCGGTTTGACAAATGTCGGGAATTCCGTACGTCGATGTGGATGATGTGGATAACCCCTGTACCAATATAGTAACTCATTGGTGCCCATTGTATATAGGGGTATTCTCTAGTTATCCACACATTGTGAACAAACGTCAATAGTTGCATTCATAGAATCATCCAAGATTCCGTTATTGTCTCCATGTGGAAAAGTTGTTGAAAAATAAAGCCGGAATCGGCTTGCTTCCACGCTCTTTTCTGCCGTCTTTTCAACTCGAAATAACATGCCAAGTTAGCACAATCAGAACAGCCTTATGAAGTTTGACCGACACTATACCAAAGATCACTGGACAACACCTTACGACGCCATTCCCTTCGAATCGCGCAAATCAGAAATCAAGAACCCCGATGGGTCGAAAGTATTCAGCATGGAGAATGTGATGGTGCCGGCGTCCTGGTCCCAGGTCGCCACCGACATCATCGCTCAAAAGTATTTCCGCAAAGCCGGTGTTCCGGCCGTGATGAAGACCATCACAGAGAAAGGGGTTCCGAAATGGCTCCAACGTCGCGATGCCGACGATGCCGCGCTCGCCAAGTTGCCTGAGAACGAACGCTTCCGCGGTGAGAACGATTCACGCGAAGTGTTTTCGCGTCTGGCGGGTTGCTGGACCTACTGGGGATGGAAGAATAGCTATTTCACATCCGAACAAGACGCGAAGGTGTTCTACGACGAGCTCTGTTATATGCTGGCCAATCAGATGGTTGCACCGAATTCGCCGCAGTGGTTCAATACAGGCTTGCATTGGGCATATGGGATCAACGGTCCAGCCCAAGGACATTACTATGTGGACGCGAAAACCGGTGAATTGCGCAAATCCGAAGACGCCTACACCCATCCGCAGCCACACGCCTGCTTCATCCAGTCTGTAAGCGATGATCTCGTGAACGAAGGCGGCATCATGGACCTTTGGGTTCGCGAAGCGCGTCTGTTCAAGTACGGATCGGGTACAGGAACCAACTTCTCCGATCTTCGTGGCGAGAATGAAAAATTGAGCGGTGGTGGAAAATCCTCCGGCTTGATGAGCTTTCTGAAAATCGGCGACCGTGCCGCAGGAGCAATCAAATCGGGCGGAACCACACGTCGTGCTGCAAAAATGGTGACGTTGGATCTGGATCACCCCGACATCGAGCAGTACATCACCTGGAAAGTGAAGGAAGAGGAAAAAGTCGCGGCGATCGTGGCCGGCTCCAAAATCACGGAAAAACACCTGAAGAACATCATCCGCCTGTGTCATACTCCGGTGGAAATCGAAGGTCGGATGTACAACAGCGCGGTGAGCCGTGACCCTAAAAAGCATAAGGAATTGGGTCGGGCCATCAAGAGCGCCAAGGGTGATTTCGTGCCATTGAACTACATCGAGCGCGTGATCCAACTTGCGGCTCAAGGCTTCACCGACATCGAGTTCGAAACCTACGATACCGACTGGAATTCCGAGGCTTATGCGACCGTAAGTGGTCAGAACTCCAATAACTCTGTTCGTGTCCCGAACTCCTTCATGGAAGCCGTCAAGGCGGATGGGGAATGGAACTTGTATGGCCGCATCGAAAAACGCAAAGCCAGCAAAGAAGGCCGTGATCCGAAGCCCATGAAAACGCTCAAAGCGAGCGAATTGTGGGACGATATCGCCTATGCCGCTTGGGCCAGCGCCGATCCGGGCACGCAGTATCACGATACCATCAACGAATGGCATACGTGTCCGACCGACGGTCCCATCAAGGCCAGCAACCCGTGCTCCGAGTACATGTTCCTCGACAACACGGCCTGCAACTTGGCGTCGATGAACCTCATCAAGTACTATGATGCCGACACCGAGATGTTCGACGTGGAAGGCTATCGCTACACCACGCGTCTGTGGACCGTGGTTCTCGAGATCTCCGTACTGATGGCGCAGTTCCCATCGAAAGAGATCGCCGAGCTCAGCTATGAGTTCCGCACCTTGGGCTTGGGGTATGCGAACATCGGCACGTTGCTGATGATCCAAGGCATTCCGTACGACTCGAAAGAGGCGATGGCCATCACCGGCGCACTGACCAGCATCATGCACATGCGTTCGTATGCCACGTCCGCTGAAATGGCGAAAGAACTCGGCACATTCCCGGGCTACGACCGCAACCGCGAGCACATGCTTAAGGTCATCCGCAACCACCGCCGTGCGGCCTATAACGTGCCAGACAGCGAATACGAGGGGCTCACCATCAAGCCATTGGGCATCGATGCGGAGATTTGTCCCGATTACCTGCTTAAAGCCGCTCAAGACGATTCCGACCTCGCGTTGGCGATGGGAGAGGAGCATGGCTACCGCAACGCACAAGTGACCGTGATCGCACCGACCGGCACCATCGGATTGGTGATGGATTGCGACACAACCGGCATCGAGCCCGATTTCGCGCTCGTCAAATTCAAGAAATTGGCTGGAGGCGGATACTTCAAGATCATCAACCAGAGCGTGCCAGCAGCGCTCAAACGTCTTGGGTATTCGGCCAAAGAGTCGGACGCGATCATCAAGTACGCGAAGGGACATGGAACCTTGAAAGGATGTCCGACCATGAGTCACGATCGTCTTCGTGCAGTCGGCTTCACGGACGACAAGATCCAAGCCATTGAAGAGCAGCTTCCAGGCGCATTCGAACTCAAATTCGCGTTCAACCATTTCACATTGGGTGAGGATTTCTGCAAAAACGTGCTTCACATCAGCGATGCACAATTGTCCGACTGGAACTTCGACCTTCTGCGGCACATCGGCTTCACCAAACGCGATGTCGACGAAGCAAATGATTATGTCTGCGGAACGATGACACTCGAAGGAGCTCCGTTGCTCAAAGACGAGCATCTTCCGGTGTTCGATTGCGCCAACAAGTGCGGCAAAAAAGGCACGAGATACATTTCGGCGATCGGTCATATTCACATGATGGCGGCGGCACAGCCGTTCATCTCGGGAGCGATTTCCAAGACCATCAACCTTCCGAACGAAGCGACGGTCGAAGACATCAAGAGCGCGTACATGATCTCATGGGAGAAAATGCTCAAGGCGAATGCCTTGTACCGCGACGGTTCCAAACTGAGTCAGCCATTGAACACGCTTTCGAGCGTGATCGACGACATCGAAGACGAAGCTCCAGAAGTGGTGGCTCCGGAAGTGGCTCAAGTTCAAGACGCGATCGTGAAAACAGCGGAACGCATCATCCATAAGTATGTGGCTGAGCGCAAACGCTTGCCGAACCGTCGTGGCGGATATACCCAGAAATCCAAGATCGGCGGACAAAACGTCTATCTGCGCACCGGTGAGTACGACAACGGACAAATCGGTGAGATTTTCATCGATATGCACCGCGAGGGCGCGGCATTCAGGAGTCTGATGAACTGCTTCGCGATTTCGATTTCCTTGGGTCTGCAGCATGGCGTGCCGCTGGAAGAATTCGTGGATGCGTTTGTGTTCACCAAGTTTGAGCCGAGTGGCATGGTGATCGGCAATCCTCAGATCAAGATGACGACATCCGTGATCGATTACATCTTCCGGGAATTGGCGGTGACCTACCTCGGTCGCCACGATTTGGCGCATGTGGGACCTGAAGACATCCTGCAGCGCACCCTTCGTCCGATGGAAAACGATGAGGATGATGTGGATGCTCCGGCATCGGCACCCATCGCATCGTATCCACCATTGACCGTTGAATCTGCTCCTGTGTTCGTTCCTGTGAGTGCCAAAGACGACGGATTCCAATCCAAGTTTGAGCGTGCGCGTCAGATGGGATACACCGGCGACGCCTGCGGCGATTGCGGAAGCATGACCATGGTGCGCAACGGCACATGCCTCAAGTGCAATACATGTGGAGCGACGAGTGGGTGTTCGTGAGTAGAAGCCTGATGCTTGATGCTTTAAAAAGGGTGTGGCTTTAGCCCCACCCTTTTTTTTAGCGAAGCACTCTCATTCTGAGCCGCGAAGGATCTGTTGCCTCGAACATCGCGCTTTTAACTTCGCGCTGTTTTGTTCATACCTTTCCCCATGGCACCAAACATCCCTTCCATCACCCACATCCTTGATGTGGTGCGGGCTACGTTTTTGCGTTTCCCGCTGACCGTCTTACTCGCACTGCTGGCCTCGGTTAGCTTCACGATTCTCATCCAATCGGATGCATTCGAATCGCACACGATGGGACGAGTGGCACTCGTCGCCATGCTGGGCATCTCGTTCAGTTTCGCTATTCAGTTACGGGCCGAATATGACAGCTGGACCGGTTCAACGCGTTGGATCGCGATCCTACTTCCATTGGCCCTTCTCATCGCATATGGCGCGACTCTTCCTGCCAAGATGGAGCTCATTGCAACCGATTCTTACCATATCTATCGCTTCGTGATGTTGTTCATCACATCCCATCTCATTGTGGCGTTCCTTCCCACGCGATCAGGGTTCTGGCGCTTTAATAAATCGCTATTCTTACGCATTCTTTTGGGTGCGTTGTACAGCCAAGTCCTTCAGACGGCACTCGCCATCGCCATCGTATCCATGGATACGCTGTTCAATCTGAACATAGACCCGAAAACGTATGCCTACATGCTGGTCTGGGTCGCATTCACCTTCAACACCCTCTTTTTTCTAGCAGGAATACCCACACGCGATGAACTTGAGGCACCAGCCGAATTCCCAAACGGCCTAAGGGTTTTCGCGCAGTACTTGCTTATACCGATCGTTCTTCTTTACGGACTCATTCTGTACGCTTACCTCGGCAAGATCATCCTCCAGTGGAGTTGGCCTGAAGGATGGGTCACCTGGCTGGTGATTTGTTATTCCATCGTTGGAATATTCGCATTTCTACTGGTTCATCCGCTGTTGGATGATTCGGAGAATCCGTGGGTCCGCCTGTTTTCGAAATTCTATTATCCCGCTCTGCTTCCGCTTTCGGTACTTCAGCTACTCGCCGTGTGGGAACGCATCAGCGCGTACGGCATCACCGAAAACCGATATCTGGCGATGGTGACTGGAGTCTGGCTCATATCGGTGATCGTGGTGCTGATTTGGAGTCGAGCCAGACATATTCGCTATATCCCGATCTCCCTTGCCGTGGTGATTCTTGCGATCATGGTGGGTCCGTGGGGGATGTTCAACGTATCGAAATCCTCGCAACAGGCACAACTTGATCTGATATTCACAGAAGCTGGACTCACACAGCGACCGTTGGATTCCGCATCAGGCTCCATGCTCGATTCTCTTGCCACGGTTCGTGCTGGATCTATCCTTGCCTATTTGTACGGAACCCACGGTTCCGAATCATTACACGGATTCATCGCCGATTCGACCTTGGCTCGGTTGGATTCAACCGATGAAGGACGTTGGAAAGGCATTCAAGATTTGGAAGTGGCGGTCGGACTGCAAGACGATTCGATCAACTCGAAGTTCACTCGCTTCATCCAGATCGTATCATTTGGTGAGCCCATTCCGACATACGGGTATGCGTTTGCCCGACAGATTCAATTCGGGTTCGGAGATTCGGATGATATTCGCTTTGATGTCGTAACCCAATACCTCATAGATGGGGTCGATTCCGTATCCGTGGAGTCAATGATTCAACGCATTGAATCGTTATCGGATCCGAACGTGGACGATACCCGATTGCAACTGGGCTCAACGACCGTGATTTTCCTCGATGTTACCGTGCAACGCGGCAAGTTGCAATCAGGTCAAGCCGTCATTTTAACCAATACTCCATGAGCGACATTATCATACGTCCCGCTACGATCAACGATTTAGATATCATGATGCGGCTCGATTCGCTGCTGTTCCGCTATGACGCGCAGTATGACGACACCTTGGATTTCGGGTGGACCTTTTCCGAAGAAGGGACCCAGTTTTTCACGGATCGGGCGACCGGTGCCGAGGGCGTCGCGTTTGTAGCCGAGCATGAGGATCATGTGGTCGGGTATCTGTGCGGGTCGATCGTGGAGGCGTACAGTTATCGGCGCATCAAGCGGATCGCCGAGTTGGAATGCATGTTCGTGCAGCCGTCCACGCGCGGAAAAGGGGCGGGATCGGCACTGGTAAACAAGTTTCTGGACTGGGTGCGGGAACAGGACATCCACGACGTGCGAATCGAGGCCTCCGCCGAAAATGACACCGCGATCTCCTTCTACAAGCGAATGGGCTTCACACCGTATAATTTGGTGCTGGAGGGGAGGTTAGGTTAATACATCTCCTCCCACCACTCCGGCTGATCTTTCAAATGCTTATCGAACCAGGCGATGATGGTTTCGCTCCATTTGATGCGCTTCGGATGGTTGAGGATATGATGGTCCTGGTCCGCCACTTCGATGAGTTCCACATCCTTGCCCAACAACTTGAGCGCGGTGTAGAACTGCCAGCTTTCGCCCAGGGGCACGTTCGTGTCGCTCGCGCCATGCAAGAGCAGGAGTGGGGTGTTCACCTTGTCTGCGAAGAAAATGGGACTCTGATCCACATAGATATCCCGACGATTCCACGGGAAGGATTCAGCCGTGGCAATGGAGCTGTAACCATACCCCCAATATCCTTCGCCCCAATAGCTGGTGATGTTCGAGATGCCGGCATGCGAGACCGCCGCCGCGAAGATGTCGGTCCGCGTCTGAAGCAGCATCGTCATGAACCCGCCATAGGATGCACCTATCGCGCCGACCTTCGATTTGTCCGCAAACGGATGCGCCGCCAAAAACTCATTCGTTCCTTTGATGATCTCATCCGCCACGGTGATGCCCCAATTGTTCACATGCGCAGCCGAAAACTCCTGTCCATATCCGATCGACCCGCTCGGCTGCATCACATAAACGATGTATCCATTCGCAGCCCAGACTTCTTTCGGGTAGCGTCCGCCGAAATCACGGCTCACAGGCGTCGTTCCGGCATAATAATACACGATGACGGGGTAGGATTTGGCCGGATCGAAGTTGGTTGGGTAGTACACATGTCCGTCGATGTCCAATCCGTCCTTGTTCTTGAATGTCCATGGCTGGATGTCGCCATAACGCACGCTCGAGTAGGTCGCGGCATTCGGATCGGCCAGCACACGAGACCGGAACCGAGCCACATCCATCACGTAGGCTTTCGTCGGAAGGTTTACACCGTTTCCGGTGTAGGCAAGCATGTTTCCATTGCGGGAAATACTCACACCTGACGTCATATCCACGCCTGTGTTCAACAACGAAAAGGTATTCCGACGCACATCAAACCGATACAGATTTCCATAGGCTTTGTCGGTTGTGCTGATGAATATCGATTGCCCGTCCGGTGACCAAAACGTACTTCCTACACTCGGATTGAAGGTTCTGGTGATGGCTTTCACACTTCCATCGGCCAAGGTGCGGATGTAGAGCTGGGTATCGTATTCATTGGGGATGACATCCGAAGCCAAGGTGTTTCCCGCGTTGTCGAAGGCCGTCGCACTACCGGATATCAGCAATTGACGCCCATCAGGCGAAAAACGCATCGCTCCGACGCTGCGAGCCGAGAACAACGAATCATAAGAGTTGTCCGCCAGATTCAGAATGCCGATTTCCGTGATGGAATAGGGCCGAGCGCTGAAATCGTCCCGCGAGCGAGATATAAGCAGTCGATCTCCTGCGGGATGTTCATCAAGCAGACTCACGGACTCAGATCCCCATGTGAGGCGCCGCTGGGTTCCATCCAAATTCAATTCGGAGATATGGCTGCGCTCACGGTAGGTCGGCCAGCGGTCGTTGGGATGTTCCAAGCGCTTGAATCCATCCGTGGATGCCGTGGGCTGCTCAGATGTCGTGAAAAATATCCGACGTCCGTCATTCGACCAGCGGATGCTTCCCAAACGCGAGATTCCTTTGGCAAGCTCGATGGATGTGCCATTTTCAATATCCACCAACCAGATCGTTCCGGTTCCGGCCGTGCGTTCCACATAGGCGAAGCGGCGACTGTCGGGCGCCCACTGCAAGCCACTGAAGCTCATGGCACCGCGATAGGTGCGCAATGGCTTGGCATCGGACGTGCGGATGATTTCGATCCACGATTCACCCGGTTTACTGATGGATACCGCAGCAAGGGTCGCATCTTGACTGAGTGACACCGAACTTACATTCGGCTCCTCGAGCAACAAGCTCAGATTCATGTATCGATCTGAATTTAGCCCCGTCTTCGGCTCATGGTTCGCTCCGGTGACGGTGGTTTTGACGGTCCAGGGCGCGGATAGTCCCGCATCCGCTACCGTCTTGATCCAGACCACATATTTGCCTTTGGGAAGGGAGATGTCACCCGATTTCGAGGTGGTATCCGAATTCGCTTTTGTGAGGATGGATTTCCCATTCAGGGTCACTTCCAGCATCGCCGGACTCGAAACCTCTACTGTGATTTCATCAAACCGATCCGTTTCGATGAAGAATGCCAACCAAGCGACTTGCGGAACGGTGGATGATACCGTTCCGATGGGCTGACCCGCATTCACTGCCCGAAATCTTGTGGTTTGCCCGAATGCTCGGAATTGGGCTCCATCCGTCGGCCAAAGGTCAGATGTCCTCGCGTGCGGATGTTTGAGCAGATCCGACACCTTGAAGGTGCCACCCATCACATCGTCGGATGTGTTCCAAGCAGGAAGCGGGGTGGTGAAGGGTCCGGCGCCTAGATAGGAAGCGACTTGAGCGTGGACGGTGGATGCCGCAAGAAGCAGCGTGATGAGAGATAAACGGAGTTTAATCGAGAGAGCTGTCATTTTCTTCGGATATGCGTCTGAACGTTAGATATTCTTCTGGCGTGATGTCGGCAAACAGATAGAAGATCGGGTTCACGGCGCGTCCGTTCCGGTACACTTCATAGTGCAGATGGGGAGCCTCAACGAGTCCGCTGTCGCCGCTGTAGGCGATCAACTCGCCACGCTTCACTTTGCGACCCACGCGGATGTTCGGTGCGAAGCGGCTCAAGTGGGCGTATATGGTTTGAAACCCAAATCCGTGGTCGATCTTGACCATGCGTCCAAAAGAACCCATGATGTCGGCTTCTTGGATCACACCATCGCCGGTGGCATAAATTTCGGTGCCGATGGGTGCGCGGAAATCGAGTCCCTCGTGCATACGGCGGTAGTTGAGAACAGGGTGCATCCGGAATCCGAATCCGCTCACGATCGATGTGCCAATGGGACGAATCGCCGGAATATGCCGCATTTTCTCCTGGTTCTCATTGTAATAGGCTTGAACTTCTTTGAAGCTCTCGAGCTGAAGATCCACGCGACGCTGAAGATTATCCAACGTCATGTTGGTCCATTTTAGCAATTCGGATGTCTCACTTTTGAAGACATCGTATTCATCGTACATAGCGGTTCCGCCCACGCCGGACATCCGCTGATCGTAACTGATCGGATCCAAACCCAGCACTTGGCGGTAAATTTCATTATCGGTCTCGGCGAGGCGACCGATTTTGCTGTCCAGTTCTTCCAAGGTGTTTCGATTCATGCGCAGTTGCTGCAGCAGGACCTTGTTTTCGGCCATCAGCGCCATCTCGGCGGGCGTGCCGGCATACATCGACAGACTGATGATCAGGAGCCCTGCGATGACCACACCAAAAATCAACCACTGGGAAGCGGCGTGCACAAGCTTCTCCGTCGTGGTGTATCGGATGTGCTTGAATTCACAACTGTCTTGGTCGTAATAATAGAACTTAGGCATGCAACCCCAAAGATATGAAGAACTTAGTTATTCCATATCACCTTCGAAATAATCCACTGCTCGACCAGGAAAGGAGGGTGAACCCTTCTTCTCAGCGATACGTTGCTGGATTTTTTCCTGAAAGGCCTGCGCGGCATCATAGCCATAGTTGGAAAGAAGATGGTTCATTGCGATCACTTCGGCGATCACCGTGATGTTTTTTCCGGGTGTGATGGGCAAATGCACGATCGGAATGTTGAGGTCCAACAGCGATACTGTGTCTTTCTCCAATCCGGTTCGGTTCACTTGCCGACCTTCCTCCCATAAGAACAATTCAACCACCACTTCGAGCCGTTTCTGATAGCGGATGGAGCGGATGCCGAACATGGACAACACTTCGATGATCCCCAATCCCCGAATTTCCATGAAGTGTTTGTTCATGTCGGTGGATGCGGCCATGATGTTGTTGTTCTTTTTGGTCAACATCACCACATCATCTGCCACAAGCCGATGTCCGCGTTCCACCAGATCCAGGGCAACTTCACTTTTCCCGATTCCGGATTTACCAGCGATCAGGATGCCGATTCCATACACATCCACCATCGATCCATGGACGACCGTTTGAAGGGCGAACTGATCGTCGAGGAAATCCCGAAGTTGGAACATGAACTTGGTGGTTTCCACCGGTGTTCGGAAGATGGGGATGGAAAACACGCCGGCCATATCCATCAGATACTGCGGAATGGTGTTTCCGTGCGTGAGGAAGATGACCGGCACATCGAATTGCAGGATATTGGAAAAGGCTTTTCGCTGATCTTCCTCGTTCAAATGGCGCAGGTATTCGCATTCCGTGTTGCCCAGGATCTGGATGCGCTGATGCGTGTAGAGTTCCACGAACCCGGCCATGGCCAATCCGGGTCGATGCAACTCCTGTTCCACGATGAAACGGTTGACGCAAGCCTCATCATTCACACACGCTTCGAGTACCACCTGTACTTTCTTGCGGAGCTTTTCGATGAGGAACGCCACGGAAATCTTGTCTTTCCGTGGGATCGGGGTGTGGTTTCCTAAGGGCATGTGAACTGGATCAGGATTTGACGAAGCGTTTTTCTTTGTAGCGGACCAGCTGGCGAGCCATGTTGTCGATGGCCTTGTTCAATGCGGTTTCGTAGGTGGCGGCGCGCTCAGACGCTTTGAGGGTTTGTCCGGCTACCGCTACAACCAATTCGGATTGCTGTGGCTCATCGTGCGACTCATATGGCGAAAAAATGACATCCACATCCAATATTCCATCATAGAATTTCGAGAGTTTCTGAACGGATTCGGTAGCAAAGCCTTGAAGTCGTTCACTGGCGCTGAAATGACGTGCGGTGATTTTGATATTCATGATGGTTCCTTTCGTTGTGCCCGAGGGTGGGCGTTATCGTAAACATGTTTCAATTTTTCCACGCTATTGTGCGTGTACACTTGTGTGGCGGCCAGATTCGCATGGCCCAAAAGCTCTTTGATGAGGCGGATGTCGGCTCCGCGGTCGAGCAGATGGGTGGCGAAACTGTGTCGCAACACGTGCGGACTTTTTTGCGACGCTTCGGCAACCGGCAATAATGCCGCGCCGACCATGCGTTGTACGGCTTTAGGATAAATCCGCTTTCCTTTGGGCGTCACGAACAGAGCACTGGTACCTGTTGCGGTTCTGTCTTGAAGCCAAGATATTAGAGCGAGTTCGGCTTGAGTGCCGAAGGGAATGATGCGCTGCTTCGCGCCTTTGCCCATCACACTCACTTGCTTTTTTTGCATATCCACATCGTGGATGTTCAACGAGACCAACTCGCTCAATCGCATCCCTGTTCCATAGAAAAGTTCTAAAATGGCTCGCGACTGCGCATCAACCGTGCCGTCGAGCATGTCGTTCAGACCTTTCATGGGGATGGTTTTAGGCAGGCGACGTTCCCGTTTCGGAGTCAACAAGGTGGCGGCCGGATTGCTCTGCGTGATGCCTCGTTTGTGTGCGAATCGGAAGAAAGCGCGGATGGCCGCGATCTTGCGGGCGATGGATGTTTTTTTCAGGTTCTCATCACTCAATTCCCCCATCCACAAGCGCAGATGCGATTTTGTGATGGTATCGGGATGGATGTCGTCGACATCCATTTCATACAATGTGGCGAGAAACCGCATGCATTGACCAAGATCCCGCTGATACGCGCTCAGGGTATGTGGCGAGACGTTTCGTTCGATGGATAGATAACTGAAAAAGCGTTCGATGGGCTCGCGCATACCGCAATATATCAAACCGCTCGACCTTTCCACGAGATTTTTGTGCCTTTCATGCGATCGATCAGCACCCGTACCCCCAGCGACTGAAACCACATCACGCCAATCACATGGGAGAACGCATCGAGCCGGTTTAAGCCGTACCACTGAGCAAGGATGATTCGCTGCAGGATGGGAATGCTGATGCAGACCAGCGCGGCGATCGGTGCCCATGGAAGCAGAAAAAACGGCAACACATAGACCCATAGATGCAAGACCGCGGCCAGCAGGAAGAAGGGGATGTTGTACTCGAATCCGGCGAGGAAATTCTTGCGGAATCCGTTCCAGATTTCCGAATGGGACCGATACATGCGGCATCCCACGGAATGATGTCCGTGGTGCATCCGAACGATTCCTCCGGATGATTTAATGGCTTTGGCGAGTTGGACATCTTCGACGATGTCGGACTTGACGGAGGTGTGTCCGCCGATTCGATCGTAGGAGGAGCGGGTGAAGGCGAGGAATTGTCCGCAAGCGGCGGCGAAGAGAGGGCGGAATCGGGGACGCAAGAAGCGGGGCATCCATGTCGGATCGGCGCTCACATAGCGCGATGGCAACAACGTGAACAAGCTGAAATAGACCATCGGAATAACGATTCGCTCCCAAGCCGTGACCAATTTCTGAATCGGCCAGATCGTGATCATATCGGTTTGTTCGTCGAAAGAATCAGCGACAGCGGCGATGGCGTCGGGTGCGAACCAGGTATCGGCGTCGGCGAACACAAGAATCTCGCCCGTGGCGATCTGGGATAGCTGATGGCAAGCCCAAGGTTTGCCGAGCCAGTCTGCGGGCTTGGGAGTACCGTGGATCACCTTCAGCATCGATGAATCAAACGACGCGAGGATGGATGCGGTGCGGTCGGTGGATTGATCGTCGAGCACGATCAGCTCGATGTTCTCATGCGATTGATCCAACAACGAGCCCACGCAGGTTCCGATGCAAGTTTCTTCATTCCGGGCCGGAATCAGCACACTTACTCGTTTTTTGGAGCGTTGAACAGAACGGCGGACCGGTTTCACATCCTTCAGATTCAGCAACAGGATTAGAGTTGTATAACCAAGCCATAATAGAGAAGGAACCAGGAGAGCGAACGCGATCTGCATCGTATATTTGCGCTATGAAATTATCGTCGGATGTTACCGGTGACATTGCCGCCAAAAAAACGACACCGGGCAGTTATGAATGGTGGTACTTTGATGCCGGGGATGACAAAGGCGCCTATCATATCGTCGTCATATTTTATGAGGGATGTCCATTTTCGCCGCGGTATATCCGCAGCTATCTCAAGCGTCCGCACCATCCTGATGCGTTGGCGTCGCAACATCCGGCCGTAAGCATATCTGTGTACCACCACGGTGTGCCGATTCATTACTCCTTCACGCAGTTCAGCCCGTTCGATGCGGAATTTAACCATCACAAGGTGAAACTCCGAATTGGCAACCACAGCATGGAAGCGTTGCATGATGGGGATCAGACCGCGTATTCGATCCGTTTGGATGAGCGGCTTCCGGATGGCACCCAATTCAATGCGATCCTGCGGTTTTCCTCGCCTCAGCCGAACAAGGAATTATGGGAATCGGAACAATCCAGCGGGACGAGCCATTTTTGGAATCTACCTCAGGCCGCATCCAAAGTGAAGGGCGTTCTTTCAATCAGTCGCGACGGACGCAAGGAAAAACCCATCATATTCGACGGTATCGGCTATCACGACCATAATATCGGCGCAGAGCCGATGGATCAGGCCTTCACCGATTGGTATTGGGGTCGTGTGCATTTCAACGAAGGCACCTTAGTCTATTATCTGATGAACCTCAAAGGCGACACCCAATGGCGCGCTTGGTGGATCACGGTCGACAACCAACGCATCGAGACCAAAGCCGTAAACATCCGTACCGACGCCACGCTCCGAAATGTGTTTGGCTTATCCGCCGACACCCGGTTCACATTCACCTTTCCCGAGCGCACCGTTGAATTGGTCATGCGGAAAACCATCGATTCGGGTCCGTTCTACTATCGTTTCCTGAGCGATGCGGAAAGCTATGACTCTACCGGTGAACTCACCGAGCGCACGAACGGCATCTCCGAGTATATCCGACCGGGAAACATCGGCCTGCGACGGTTCTGGCCCTTAATCAAATTGAGGCTGCGCTACGCCGATAAGAGACCGAATTTGGTACAGAGGATTCGGGTGTTGTACAAATTAACTTGGTAAGAGTTTTAACAGGGAGCAAAGGAGCTATGGTTTTTTTTCTTGGATGCCCTAATTAAAGCCCGCCGAGAATAACTCCTTTTCTCCTTTGATCCCTGTTCAGTTACCTCTGTTAATCTCTTCGATCTCCCTTTTAATAGCGTGTTGTACCGTTTGAAGCACCAAGGCTTTTGGTGCGTTTGTGGGGAATTGAATCGGTTTTCCGATTCGGATGACGAGTTCCGGTTTCGGTCCATTCCGAAAATGAATATGCATCCCGATCGGAACCACATCTGCCATCGGGGCATTGTCGATGAGTCGGACCACACCGCTTTCCAGTACGATCGGCTCGGTTGCATCCGTCAACTTTCCCTGCGGATATAGAAAGACGCACGTTCCGGGTTCATTCAGCCAATCGGATGCGCGATCCAGTGTGTTGACCGCGCTTCGGGCGTTGGTCCTATCGATAGGAACGGCTCCGATTTTGGCGAAAAATGGATGTTTTTTCATCTGCACCTGATCCATGATCGCCATCAGTTTCTGATGGAAATACCGATGGTTGAGCAGTAGCGGGGTCAGCGCATCGAACCAGTAGTGGTGATTCAACACATACAGGGTGCTCTGTTTGGGGGTCGGATTATACTCGGTTCGGATGTCGACCGAGGCGAACGTTCGCCAGAAAAGCCAACGCGTGTACCACGTGAAAAACCAGACCAAGAATCGGGATTCGTTCATGCCGTAAATTACGTCTATTTGAATCCCACTCCATGATGAACGACTACGCCGAAGCCCATACCCAACCCGAATCGCCACTGGTGCAAGACC
>CAYPOI010000015.1:0-41750 GCA_964412365.1 uncultured Chitinophagales bacterium
TGGTTGAGGCAGTTTCAGCGCGTCTTGAAGATTTTTCAGGGAATGAGGGATGCGGTCGGCTTCGGCTTTCATCCGCGCCAGAACAAAATCGCCAATCAGCATCCGAGCATTGGCCGTGGCCATGCGTACCATCTGGGCCTTCTCACCTATTTTAGGCACGACCATAGGAACATTGCGCCCTTGTATTTCAGACATCCAGTCCTCAATGGGCTCCGAATCGGGAATGTCGTGGCTTAAATGAACTTCGTCTGGCACGATCGCGCCCAGATCCCCCGTGTAATAATCTTCCACGAAACCCTGCAGGAGCTCACCAGGCTCACGACCTTCGATATCGGTCACGTATTTATGATATCGCCCGATCAACTTTCCTTCCCTGATCCGCAACAACACCCCACAGGCCAGGTTTTCTTCGGGCTCCGTGTCCATCACGAAAATGTCGCGGTCGATCAGATCTGGAGAGACAACCTTCATCTTTTCGGAGAATTGCTTCAGCGCGGCGATCCCATCGCGTAGCATGGCGGCATGCTCGAATTTGAGCGCCTGCACCGAAATGTCCATTTCCTCTTTCAACTCTCGGATGAGATCCAGGCTTTTCCCGTTCAGCAATCTCACCACTCTCTGCATGGTGAGCCGATACTCTTCATCTGTCAATTTCGCGGAACAGACACCCACGTATTCTTCGAAGCAGGAACCCCATTTCGGGAGTCCACGGCTGCGATCGATCGTCCGCGAAGTGCAGGCGCACGAACACAATTGAAAGGTTTTTCGGATCACATCCAACATGTCTTTCATCCGCCAAACCTGGTCGTACGGACCAAAATAACGACTTCCATCTTTGATCAGCGTTCGGGTCGGGAATACGCGCGGGCGATCGCCGGTGGTCACGCAGATATACGGAAGCGACTTGTCGTCGCGGTACAGAACATTATAGCGGGGCTTATACTTCTTGATGAGCGTGTTCTCAAGAATCAACGCTTCGGCTTCGGTATCGGTGGTGTAGACTTCCAAATCCACGATTTTCGACACCAACACCTGCGTCTTTCCGCTCAATGCCGCTCGATCCTGGAAATACGACCTCACCCGCATCCTCAACCGCTTCGCCTTCCCCACATAAATCACCTCACCCTTGGCGTCCTTGTACAGGTACACGCCTGGCCGGAGGGGGAGGTTGGAAAGTTTTTCCTCAAGACTCATTTGGGATTCGTCGGGTAATGGGTAAGAAGAGATGAAGAGATGAAGCGATGAAGAGGTGAAGAGGTGAAGAGGTGAAGAGATGAAAAGATAAAGGCTTTTCACTACTCCGGTCTACGGTCTACGACCCACGGTCTACCCTATTCAGAGTCTCCGGCACATGCTTCCAGATAATATACCCCGTGCAAAAGATGGCAAGGGCACCAAAAATGGTATTGCTCAGATAGCCGTAGCTGGCGTAGGTGAGTCCGGCGAGGGCGCCACCGATACCAAGTCCGGTCTGACCTAGGGCCGCCGTGAAACTCATGAGAGTGCCACGCCGGTCGTCGTCCACCATTTCACTAAGCAACGCTTGAAACGGGCTAACCCGCATCGCCACCAACATCATCACCAAAAAGAGCATCGGGTAGGCCACCCAGGATTGAACCACCAGAAACGTGGTGGACAGGACCAAGAATCCGGTACCAACCGCCGATGTGATCACCAATTTGCGCCGACCGATGCGGTCCGATAATTTGCCCATTCGTGGACCGGTCAGCACATTTGCCACGCCTCCCACAAAAAACAGGGATGCGATGAAGGCGCCATCCACACCAAATTCTGCGCGCAACCACGTCGGATAATAGGTCACGAATACGCCCACGCTGATGAACATCATGAAAAACGCGAAGACAGCATTGCGGATATTCGCCTCACGAAGCAAGCCCGCATACTTCGACAACATGCGAGGGATGGTGATGGAATGGGTGTCGCGCTTCACATTCGGTTGGGGCAAATAACGCACCACCATGTACCATGTGATGGCCATGCACACGCCGAACATGAGGAATGGCGTTCTGAAACCGAGGGAATCGGCCATGAGCGTACCGATGGGGATGCCCAGGATTTGTCCGGTCGCCGCGCCGCTCATCACCCAACCATTGGCCCAACCGCGACGCGTCGGTGGGAACACATCGCCCACATACGATACCACGCTACCGCTCAGGATTCCGCCCGCAACGCCGGCGAAAGCTCGGGCGATGAACAACTGCTGATAGTTGACGACCATGCTGTGCCCGAGTAAGGCCGCGGCCATGGAGAGGGTCCCGATCAGCATCACACGTCGCCGGCCGATTCGGTCGGAAATGGGACCGATCAAGATGGCCACAATGCCCACCATGACCGCATACGACGTGACCAACAAACCAAGCAGGTGCTCTGGCATCGCCAATTGCTCGCGGATGGCGGGCAAGATCGGTGCGATGATCATGATTTGGCTCGATGCCGAAAAAATGAGCAACCACAATGTGAGAATCACACGATTCTCACGAATTAGGGTCTGTTGCATGGACTAAAACTTACGGAGGTTGGCGGTATCTTGCTTCGGACCAACTTGTAAAGAATTTCACGATGACCGACTACACCCATATCCAGCCCAGCGATTCCTTCGACGACCTCATTCGATTGATGCACATTCTTCGAAACGAGTGCCCTTGGGACAAAAAGCAGACTCATGAATCGTTGAAAGATTTGATGGTGGAGGAAGTGTATGAAGCCATCGACGCCATTGACCAACGAGACTTCGATGAGCTTCGCAAAGAATTGGGCGACATGTTGTTGCATGTGGTTTTTCATGCCGAAATGGCAGGTGAGACGAAGCACTTCACCATCAGAGATGTGATCTTCACCTTGCAAACCAAACTCATCAACCGGCATCCTCACATCTTCGGGGATACCAAGGTAGATGGTGTGGATCAAGTCCTGAAAAATTGGGAAGCCATCAAGATGAAGGAAGGTGGACGCAAATCTGTTCTCGAAGGGGTTCCGGGCAACCTGCCAGGCCTCATCCGCGCCCAACGGATGCAGGAAAAAGCCGCTGGGGTGGGCTTCGATTGGAAAGAATGGACATCTGCCTACGAAAAGCTCGACGAAGAACTCAAGGAATTCCGCGAAGCGGGTTTATCCGGTAACAAATCCGATATGAGCGATGAATTTGGCGATGTGATGTTTTCGGTGGTCAATGTGGGTCGGCTGATGGGGTTGGATGCCGAAGACAGCCTCCGCCTGACCAACACGAAATTCCAACGCCGCTTCGAATACATCGAAGCCAAACTCGCGGAACGGGGCAAAACACCCGCCCAATCCGATCTGGTGGAGATGGATCGTTTATGGGACGAAGCGAAGCAGTCAACCGGCTGATTTTACAATGATTTTCGCCGATTTCAGGTCATATCGAACCAAAAAATCGCTATTTTGAACTGAATGCATCTACTCACGACATCTATCGAAATTGTATGGAGCCCAACAAACCGCAAGCCACCGAACCCACTACAGCCGACCTCTATCCCTACCTAGATAAAGGGCTTGAAGGCATTGTCGCATTTTCATCCCGCAAAAGTTTCATCGATGGTGCGAAAGGGGAGCTGATTTATGCTGGTTATTCAATCGAAACGCTGGCCAAAAACGCCACATTCGAAGAAGTTTGTTTCCTACTTTGGTACGACCGTCTTCCAAATAAGGAGGAGCTGGCCACACTTCATGCCACGCTTCAAAGCGAACGATCGGTTCCTGATTATTTGCTTGCGTACTTAAAAAGCACGAATTCGAAATCCGAACCGATGCATGTGCTTCGCACGGCGGTTTCGATGCTATCGGATGATGACGCCGAAGCGGAAGACATGGGCTATGAAGCCAACATGCGCAAAGCGATTCGCATCACAGCAAAAATGCCGACCATCATCGCTGCGTTCGACCGCATCCGCAACGGAAAAGACGTAATGTCGCCATTGTCGGGTGGATCTACCGCTCATAACTTCCTCTACATGCTCAATGGCGAAGAGCCTGGTGCCAACGCTGAGCGCGTGATGGATCTTTGCTTGGTCTTGCATGCCGAACACGGCATGAATGCCTCCACGTTTACCGCACGTGCCATCGCCTCCACCCTGTCTGACATGCACTCGGCCGTCACCGGAGCCATCGGTTCGTTAAAAGGTCCGCTTCATGGCGGTGCCAACACCGCAGTAATGGAAATGCTGATGCACCTCGACAAAGACACGGATATCGTGGCTTTCGTGAAAGGCAAGCTTGAGCGCAAAGAAAAATTGATGGGATTTGGCCACCGCGTGTACAAAACCTTCGATCCACGTGCTACCCAACTGCGCATCCTGGCCAAAGGTTTAGCCAAGGAAGTGGACATGGAATATTTGTACAACTGGTCCGAAGCCATTCTCAAAACCATGAAAGAAGAGAAGAACATCGATCCGAACGTGGATTTCTTCTCTGCAACGGTGTATTACTCGATGGGAATCCATCCCGACCTGTATACCGCCATCTTCGCGATGTCGCGTATTTCAGGATGGACAGCCCACTTCATCGAGCAATTGGCTACGAACCGACTCATTCGCCCACGTCAGTTGTATCTCGGACAAAAAGGATTGGACTGGGTGCCGGTTGATGCGCGATAACCGCTTGAGAACTTAATTTATTTAGGTTAACTTCCGGTTATTACAAATTAAATCAGGCCATTATGCACCATTTGGACGACACCGATATCCAGATTCTGAATCATCTTCAGGATAACGGACGCGCTCAGCGCAATAAATTAGCCGAAATGGTGGGCCTCTCCGTGCCATCTGTTTCCGAGCGGATGCGTAAGCTGGAAGAGAAGCATATGATCGAGGGATATCAGGCCATCCTGAACCCTCGTGCCTTCAATCTGGACATCACGGCCTTCATCTTCGTCGAAGTGGACGGATCCACTCGATATCCTGAGTTCGTCAAGCATGTGGAAACCGAAAAAGAAGTACTCGAGTGTCATTCCATCACCGGTGATGGCTCGCACATCCTGAAAATCCGTACCCGGAACACCGAATCGTTCGAGCGTCTGCTTTCTCGAATCCAGATGTGGGAAGGTGTGAAAAAAACCCGCTCGAACGTGGTGTTGTCCACCTACAAAGAAACCCGTCGCATCCATATCGAAGCGACTGTGTGAGTATGACGGCACTTCTGGTCGTCCTCATCGTTCAAACCGGATTGTTCTGGCAGGGCGATTCCGACCATGAAGCCCGGATCGTGGTCCAGTCTGGCGCGACGCACGTCCTTACCAATCGAATTCTGCCCGAATCCGTCCTTATTCTGTTCGCATCCGAACAGATCACGATCGTTTCGATGTCCGACATCCGATATTTGATGCGCTATGAATGGAATGCGGACAGTTTGCGCTTGCATGAGCGGATGGAAGATGCCACCCATTACTATCGTTCGTATTCCGAGTATCTCGGTCATGTGCACGTACGAGATCCATCTCCTCTTTGGCCTATCCCATCCGGATACTGTGTGATGCGTCGTGTAGGGGATGTCTCCACGGTCGAGACGCTTCCCATCCGGTTGCACCATCGGTTTGACCTGGAGAAGATTCAGACCGCATTGATGGATACCGATTCTGTTGAATTCTTTCCCTTCGAGTGGTTGGAATCGGAACATGCCCCATTTGTGGCCGCATGGTTGACCGATCCCGAGATCCGGTTTTCGGTTCCGGTTCGTCAACCCGAGGGTGCTTCGATGTCTGGTGTCGTCATCACCCTGTACATCGTGGTCGGACTTTGGGTGTTCACGTTCACCTTCATGCCTCCCTATCGGAAAAGTCTGTCGCGCTACATCCTCACCCACTCCTTTTTTGTGGCGGATGTGGTATATCGCCGCATTCGAATCAACGGTGCGATGACTGTTTTATGGATCCTGTCTGCCGCATTGAGTGGGCTTTTCCTGATTGTGGCCGTTGATTTGCTGTTCTCCCCTCATGCATTGGAGTTGATTGATTTGTGGATCCTACCACCCAATGGGGTGCTGTTGTTTCTGATCGGTTTTTTATTGTCGTTGATTTGGGACGGACTGATGATGCTCTGGCTCTACGCAACCGGACACCGCACGCCAGCCTTGTACCTTTGGCCCAGACACCTTCATTTCGGGATTGTCTTATTGCTCGTCGCCATCGCCGGAGGATCACCCCTCATTGGAATGGCACCCTACTTATTGGCCCTGTTTCCACTGATATGGATCTTTTCCTTCTATCAAAGTCTGATTGACCACGCCGCGTCGATGGGATCGAAACGCACTCGCGGACTCATGCTCACCGCACTACCTCACTTCCTTCTCATGATGATCGCCTTGCAACAACTCCTTCAATCCGATCTTTGGGAAACGGTGCGGATGTTGCTGGCACTTCGCTAAGGTCACATTTCTTTTCGGAGTCTTGCGACGGGGATGTTCAATTGCTCCCGGTATTTCGTGACGGTGCGGCGTGCCACTTTGAAGCCTTTATCGGCCAGGATCACCGCGATGGCGTCATCACTCATCGGTTTGGACTTGTCTTCTTTTGAGATGATGTCGGCCACCAGATTCTTCAGTTCGCGGTTGGAGACATCCTCACCTGATTCGGTTTCCAGTCCTTCGTTGAAAAAGTACTTCAGTTCATACACGCCGAACGTGGTTTGAACATATTTCCCGTTCACCACACGTGATATCGTGGAGATATCCATCCCGATGCGGTCGGCCACATCTTTCAAAATCATAGGTCGCAGTCCGTCGCCTTGGCGGAAGAAGGATTCCTGAAGGGCTACGATGGTGGTCATCACATTCAGAAGAGTGTTCTGTCGTTGCTGGATGGAGTCGATGAACCATTTGGCCGATTCGATGCGGGTGCGGATGAACTGGCGCGTTTCCTGGTCGCCTTTGTGCTCGTCCCACATTTTCTTGTATTGCGGAGAAATGCGAAGCGGCGGAAGATTGCGTGAATTCAGTTGGATGAGGAATTCACCATCCGCCTGGACAAGAACTTCGAAATCGGGGATCACATAGGTCACGGGTTCGTCGTCATCGTTACCGAGTCCACCGGGTTTCGGGTTCAAACTCAGAATGAGATCATAGGCGTTGCGCATGTCCGCATCGCTCAGTTCCAACCGACGCTGGATTTTCTCGAAATGTTTCCGCTCGAAATGGTCCCATTCCAGATCCACAATCCGATACGCTTGATCGCGACCCACACGCGAACGTGGCATCAGATCGAGTTGCACCAATAGGCATTCGCGCAGGGTTCGACTGGCCATGCCTGGTGGATCGAGGCGCTGGATGCGATGCAGCAAGGCTTCGGCTTCATCCAACCGAATCACCATGCCTGTATGAAACGCCACCGCATCAGTAATCGCCTGAAGATCTCGGCGGAGGTATCCATCCGCATCCAAACTACCCACGATCTGCTCGGCCAGCGCGGATTGGGATTCATTCAGATTCAGCAAGCCGACCTGCTTTTCCAGATCTTCGATCAGCGTTTCGTGATACGGACGAGGGATGTCGCGCCAATCCATTTCATCGGATTGCTGACGCGCGGAATAGCCTTCAGGCTCGTCGTTGTTCATGAACGATTCCCAATCGATCTCCTGGTTCTTGTCGGTAGGATCGGTCGTGTCGTCGGCATCGGGCTCGGCGATGTCCTCGGATTCTTGTTCATCATAGGCATCCACCTCTTCCAAGATCGGATTGAGTTCGAGTTCTTCCTTGATGCGCAATTCCAAGGCCTGTGTAGGCAGTTGCAACAGTTTGATGAACTGGATCTGCTGCGGCGACAATCGTTGCTGAAGCGATTGCCGTTGCGCCAGATATTGGCCCGTACCCATCATGATGCCACCCCCGCTGCCGTTGCGCGCACATGTTCGCACGCCGCTTGAAACTCATCCACCCAATCGCTCCCAAATCGACGCTCGAGCGGTTCGCGGATGTAGTCAGACAAATAAATTCCTTCTGACTTGGCATGATGCACCGCCGGTTCACAGATTTCCGGAACAAACTCGAAATTCAGATAGGTCACGGCGCCGATGGTAGTGGCACGGATGGGAAACAGATGGCAACTGATGGGTTTCGGCCAGTGGATGCGTCCCTCGTAAAAGGCTTTTTGGATGGAGCAGAACGCGGTTCCGGCTTCATTGAATTGAACGAACACACATTCGGCATCGCCGATCGTGGACAGTTCGAAATCGCCATCGGATGAGGGTCGGATGAGGCCTTTATCGGCTACCGCCTCGCGGGATTGGGGACGAAGTTCGTCCTTCAGCAGGCTCCAAGCTTTGTTGAGGACGGGGATTTCCGATTTCGTGACGGGAGCGCCGGCCGAGCCTACCACGCAACAAGCGCCTTTGCATGCGCCAGTGTTGCATGCGAAGCGCGCGAAGGCGATGTCTTCCGATATCATGACGTCTCTAACAAATATCATGCCGGAAGATACTACATCAAGTCTTCATACCCACTTTTGATGATCGTCGAAATCAGTTTGAAGCGCTCTTTGGCTTGTATCGAGTTACGTGTATTGGCCGGAATGATGATGGACTGACCCTTATTCAGCAACAAGGGCTGGTTGTCTATCATCAGTATCGCTTTACCGTCGATCACTTGAATGAACGTATCAAAGGCTGAGACTTTTTCGGCTAGTGATTCTCCTGAATCTACTGCAACAACCGTTACATTTCCGGTGATCTTATGGATGATCGTTTTCATGACCACCGAGTTCGGAATGTATTCGATGATTTCAGGAACGGAAAAGGATTCCACAACTTTGACACATTATCGAATGATTAAAAAAAGGGGCAGAGATCGCTCCCTGCCCCCTTTCATCTCGTTTACTTGCGAGGAATGATGTCGATGATCACCGATCGGTTGTAAAACCGTTCTTCCGGATAGGTGTTGCCAAAGAGTGCGAACTCTTCGTTTTCACCGAATCCGAGCGTATTGATGGTCACGTCCGTCCTTCCGGCTTGTTTCAGCGCGGCGTCCAAGATGCGTTTCACATCGTTGGCACGTGCCAGCGACAAGCGTTGGTTGTTGGCCGCATCCCCGATGATATCGGTATGTCCATGGATCACGACGGTTGCACCGTTCGGGATCTTAGGCATCACTTCATCGGTCAGGTAGTCGTCATACAGACGGGTTGCTTCGGAATCGTCGAATCCGTACAAGATGCTGAAGCGTTGGCCTTCCTCATCGGTCGGAGGTGTCCACAGCACTAGGTTCAACGTGGTGTCTTTGCGTTCGACCGAGCCGGAGCGGGTTTGACCCACCATCGTGACTTCATAATCACCGGAGGCGGTTGCGCCCAGGATGGTTTTGCCCGGAACGGTCACGCGATCTTCCGTGTACGGACCCGTTTTGATGAGTTTTCCAGCCGAATCTCTGAATTCCAAAGACCAAGAGCTATATACTCGCGATGCATTGCTCACATCCACGATCAAATAGCTGTCGACAGGCGCTTCTTGGACGCCGGTGAGGGCGATTGGTCGAAGCGGAACTTGTGGACCCGTTTGGAACACCATCAGCATATCTTTTGATGTGCTTTCGATAGTCACACGACGGTCTTCCTGACGAAGGAGGTCGAGCTCGAGGCGGGCGCCGGGTTGCTCGGACCGCAACTCAGGACGACGTTGTCCTTCAACCGTAATACGGGAAGGAGTCACGTTCCAAACGGTGGTCAGGTACGTTTTTACGGATTCTGCCATCAGTTTGGCATCGTCTTCGCCTTTTTCAGACGAACCCACCAACGTGACGTTGGCATCCGGGAAGCGATTCATGCGATCGCCCAAGATGTTCAAGACATTGTAGTAGGCGTTCAACTCACGATCGGAACGGCCTGTGAGGGCTTTCGGTGTGAGCACATCCAAGCGGTTTTCATTGAAATCCGCGGTTTCGCTTTTCTGCAGCAATGCGTAGCGATCTGGAATCTGGGTGGATTCAAGATCGAAGAACACATAGTTACGAATCGGGAATGTCTCGCGAACACGTCGTTGGGTCGGCACATTGCGTGGCGATGTGACTGTAAACGTTGAAGCGATCGGACCTGCGATCACAGGTGTTGGTGCTGTGGCCATAGGCGCAGCATTGCGTGTCCCACGACCGAATTTCAATGCGGCACCAAGACGGATCGTGCTGATTTCCCATGTGTTGACCGAGCGCGGTGTTTGTCCCCATTGCGGCATGTATGCCAAGAACGGTGTGACCACCCACTGCGTGCGGCGATGCTGAGACGTCATCGGCATATCGTAGCCGGCAGCGATCTGCATCGAGACGAGCGACGATTTCGTATCTCCGAAGTCACCATTCACATCAGGAGTCGGCTCTTGATCCGGAAACGCCGGATTGATTCCCAATTCATACGTGAACGATTTGTTCAGATTGAACGCGAAACGCGGTCCGCCATACAGGTGGAAGTTGCCTTTGAACGGAGCAAAGCGGATGCTTGGCTCGATCGTGAGGTAACTCAGCTCGGTCGACAGATCGGCCGGGCAATCACATGGTGTGAGGACCTGGTCCCAGCTGCCTTTCCGGCTGTCGTAACCTGCTTGAAGGATGATACCCCATCTGGAATCCGGACGATGGTATTCGATCAACGGAGCGATGAACAATCCGATTCCTTTGCCATGACGGAACGCACCTGGAACAGTGAGGTCGTCATTCAGGATCTGAGTTGTACCACGGTATTGGTTGGCATTGGCGCCAGCCGCCACTCCGAAAAACCAAGATGGTTTGGAGTAAGGATATTCCTGCGCCTGTGTTGGAGCAGCCAAGCCAGCCAGCAAAATCATGCTGGCGGCTAGTGTGTTGTGTAAGGTTTTCATACTGGGTAAGATTAAGGTCTGGTGATGATGTTCGTGCTGGTCATCACAACGGTACCGTTGCGGGCGAGCATTCTGCCCTCGGCTACGGCACCCGAATTCATGGTGATGTCTGACAGAGCCAAGACATTCCCTTTGAATATGGTGTTGTCACCGATGGTGGCCGAACTTCCAACCTGCCAGTAGACATTCTTGGCTTGCGCACCGCCGGCAAGCACGATGTTACCACCTGCGCCGCCAACTGTGGTCAGCGTTGATGCGATCTGGAAAATCCAAACCGCGTTCGCATCCCCTTGGGCATCAAGAGTCAAATCACCATTCTGGATGAGCAATGACGTGGATGCTTTGTAGATGCCAGGAGCCAATGTGAGTCCACCTTGGTCCACATCTGCGGTCTGCGGAGCTGGGGTCGTAGCACCTTCTGCGAAGAGATAGGCATCTACCAAATGTTGTTTGGCGTCCAACAGGACTTGCGCGATACCGGCCGGGCTTGCATCGTCCGACGCATGGATTTCACCGTTCACAACGATGGCTGGCGGGAATCCCGTGATCGATGAGCGCACACCAGGTGTGATGCCCACGTTCATATCGCGAATCTCGCTGAAACCCGCATCATTACGGATACCGACTCCGGCAAAGATGCCATAGGCCGCCACTGAATTCAGTATGACATTACCAGGACCGAGTGGAGCGACCGTGCTGAACGTCCATACATACGGGTTTTCCAGGGCCAAACTCTGCGAGTTTTGTGCACCAGTGGTGATGGTGGCCGTGTAGGTCGTACCCGACAGTAGATTATCGTCTGGTGTGAATGTCGAAACATTTCCTACAGTCACGATCGAACCATTGACTGCGGTAGGACCGTTCATCACCGTAAAGGTCTGATCGGTGAGTGTCGCGCTATTCATCGATTGGCTGAATTGCACGGAAATGGTGCTAGTCAATGGCACACCTGTGTCCAGATCGTCCGGAGTGGTGGAGCTGACCGTTGGAGCGGTATTCGACAACGTGGTGAATGTCCATGAGTATGGGGCCATCAGGGGAATATTCAATGCGCTTCTGACGGATGTGGAGAGGGTCGCGGTGTAAAGCACGCCTTCTTCAAGATTCACATTCGGATTGAACGTGGCCGTGGAACCGGTATACGTAACAACTCCTTCAACTGGGATCGTACCGTTCATGACGGTGAAGGTGGTATCCGTGATCGTCTCGTCATCCATCGGGATGTTGAATGTGGCCGTGACGTCGGAATTAACCGGTACGTCTGTTGCCATATTTTCTGGAGTAACTGCAGTCACTTGGGCTTGAACACCGGTGGTGAACGTCCAGATGTAAGGTTCTTGCAACGCATTGCCCATCATGTCTTTCACCCAAGGTTCCACACGACCGGTGAACACGGAATTCACAGGCAGATCGTTGTTCGGGTTGAAAATGATGGAATTGGTCGACGCGTCGTAGGACAAAGTCCCTTCGATGACAGCGGCCGTACCGGCGGAATTCGGTTCAGCATTCAGGGTGAACACATCCGGTGTAACGGTAGCCGGGTTTAGGGGGCCATTGAATGTGATGATGATGTTCGTGCTCAAATCCACGCTTGTGGCCAGATTTGCTGGGTTCGTCGAAATAACCTCAGGACAAATGCCGGTTATGGCGACATTCTCGTCTTTGCAGCTGCCCATCACTACAAGTAGCGATAGGACAGCAATCGTGCGGATTGTATTCATTTTGATAATTAATGAGGGTTGATCGATGGATCAATCAATGAAGCGCGATTCCAATGGTGGAAGCGCCGCTGGACAAATCAAGGAACATGCCAACACGAGGTGTGAAATGGTATTCAGCACCGACGTGAAAGTCCAGGAAAATGGCATTTGGACCACGGAAACGGTAGCGATCGCGGTGGTACTGGTCGTCCCACTCATCACTGACGATGCCCAATCCGAGGGATCCGGCTGCATATAAATCCCACTCGGAATTCAGTGAAAGTAGATCATCGAAATAGAAACTTCCTTTGACACCGATCGGAATGAAGTTCGTGTAATCGAAGAAACTGACGAATGGCGCCAATGTGACGGCCGGAGCGACATCAAACTCATAGTTGATGTGGAAGACGGAAACCTGACGGCCACCGATGCCCAACCCGAGGTTGAGGGTGCTGCCGTGCAGTTCTTGTGCCGATGCTGTCTGAAATAGCGACAGTACCAACGCCAAGGTTATGAAAGCGGTAGTATATATTTTTTTCAAGGGTATTCTGTTTGGTTTACGTGATGGGATTATCACCTACCAAGGTGGCTCTATCTGCCCTCGAAAGCGTTACACGCTAGCATTTACTTGTTACACAATTCACATCTCTGTTGCTCAAACAAAAAATGACGGGGAGAACCCCGTCATTTTCATGTGTTGATTTCAACAGCGAAGCGACTGCAGCCTTATCGAAGCACGATTCCAATGGTAGCGGCGTTGCTAGCCAGATCAATAAACATGCCTGCTCTAGGTGTCACTTGGTACTCTGCACCAAGGTGGACGTCAAAGAACAGATTGTTAGCTCCACGAAAGCGATACATGTCGCGGTAGGCTTGATTATTCCACTCATCGCTGACAATACCCATTGCCGCGGTCGCCCCGACATACAAATCCCACTCGCGGTCAAGGTTTAGCACGTCGTCGAAGTAAAAGCTACCTTTCACGCCGATCGGTACGAATTTCGTGTACCCATAGAAACTCGCAGATGGAGCGATGGTGAAGGATGGAACCACGTCGAATTCATAATTGATATGGTAGACGGCGGCTTGGCGGGCACCGATGCCGACACCCAGGTTGAGGGCGCTGCCATGGAGTTCGCGTTCCTGTGCGGACGTTGTCTGAATTAGGGACAAGCATATTGCCAGTGCGATGGATGCGGTGGTAAAGACGTTTTTCAAAGTAAATGTATTATTGGTTCACGTGATGAATAATCACGTACCAATTTGTCGCCATTGTCCCTCAATCGTATTACACGTGAGGTGGTACTTTTTATACAATTCACATCTTGTCGAGAACTTGGCGTTTTTTATCCTTCAAACTCTTGTAAAAGGAAGGGGTTAACCCTGTCACTTTCTTGAATTGATTGGATAAATGGGCCACACTGCTGTAATGGAGTTTGAAGGCGATCTCGGTCAGATTCAACTCATCATACAACAGCAGTTCTTTCACCCGTTCGATCTTGTGGCTGATGATGTATTGCTGGATGGTGATCCCTTTCACTTCTGAAAAGATGTTCGCCAGATAGGTGTAATCGTAATCGAGTTTACCGCTGATATAGTCGGAATAATTCAGCGTCGGGATCTCGTCGGTGTAGTGGATCATCTCGACGATCACATTTTTGATGCGTTCGATCAGGATGGCGCGTTTGTCGTCCATCAGTTCCAACCCGGATTTCAGTAACTCCCGCTTTAAAATTACGCGCTGCTCGTCGGTGATGTCTTCGAGCACTTCGACCATCCCCAGATCCAACACCACGTATTTAAGCCCGAGTTTGTGCAGTTCCTGCATCACGATCAACTTGCATCGCAGGCTGACCATAAACTTGATATATAATTTCATGTCGACGCAAGAACATTCGTATTAAAAAAAAGGGCCGTTCTTATTCAGAACGACCCAAGAATACGAAATCGTATCTTCTAAAGCTGAGCGTCAAGCTGTTTTTTCAACACGCTCTTCGGAACGGCGCCAACGATTTGGTCGACAATCTGCCCGTTTTTGAAGATGAGCAAGGTCGGAATACTGCGGATACCGAATTTCATCGAAATTTGCGGATTCGAGTCGACATCCACTTTCGTGATCTTCGCTTTACCCTCGTACTCGCCCGCCATTTCTTCAACGATCGGGCCGATCATACGGCATGGACCGCACCATTCCGCCCAAAAATCCACCAACACCGGTGTGGATGATTTCAGGACTTCTTGATCGAATGTGGCGTCTGTGATGTGGAGTGCTTTTCCCATTTGTTTTCCTTTTTGTATGGATTTGTTTTGATTCTTATAACGAAAATTACGGCTTTTTGAATCCTCACACGGAGTATTTTTCCAGCCAAACATTCTCTTTTCCGAATATGACACGCAGTTCGCGAATCAGCGCGTCGTTCGGATCCACCACATGTTTGCGCACATTCATGCTCATGGGTTCGGGGTGTTTCGAATAGATGTTCAAGCCTACAGGCGATTGTCCTTTGTTCTGATCGAGCAATTCGGAAGCGGTTTTGATGTCGGTGTCCGAAACTTTTCCTGTATCGATTTGGATGCGTACCCGGATCTTGCCCTGAAGCTTTTCACGCAGGTTTTCGATACGGTCCATGTTCTTGACGATGAGTTTGGGCATGCCCCCTTTCGAGTCAATCTGTGCCTCAACCCACACCAAGGTATCGGGCTGGATCAGGTTCATATGTTTGTCGAACGCATCGGAAAAGGCGATGGCTTCGATGGCGCCATGCTCGTCTTCCATGCTGAAAAAGGAGAACGGTCTACCCTTCTTGTCGCGGGCCAGTTTCACTGTCGTCACGATGCCCACAACCGACACAATATCCCGTTCTTTGCAGGTCTGAAGCGAGTCGGAACCAAGGTTATTGGTCGTGAACACTTTCGCATCGTCACGAAAGCGGTCGAGCGGATGTCCGCTTAGAAAGAAACCGATGTACTCGCGCTCGCGCTTGAGTTTCTCCATGTTGCTCCAAGGTTCCACCTCCCGAAGCTTGGGTTCTTGGCTGTTCTGACTTCCCGGCTTCGCCCCGCCAAACAGACTGATCTGATTCATGCTGTCTTCCTGCTGTTTGCGAGCGCCATAGCTCACAATGTCGTCAAGACTCTCAAGCAACTGGTTGCGATTCGGATGCAGGGTGTCGAACGCCCCCGCTTGGATCAAGCTCTCAATGGATTTCTTGTTGACGCTGCGTAGGTCCACACGTCCGGCCAGATCAAAAATCGAAGTGAATTCGCCTTTCTTCCCTCGCTCCTCCACCAATGCGGCCACCGCGCCCGATCCCACGCCTTTGATCGCTTCCATCCCATATTGAACGCGTCCATCTTTCACCACGAATTTTCCGGCGCCGGTATTCACGTTCGGGGCATCCACCGGAATGTTCAGATGGGAACACTCTTCCATGAATTGGGCCACTTTTTTGATGTCACCCATGTTGTGCGTGAGCACCGAGGCCATGTATTCGGCCGGGTAATTCGCCTTGAAGTAGGCCGTATGATAGGCCACGACCGAGTAAGCCGCCGAGTGCGATTTGTTGAATCCATATCCGGCAAAGAAGGCCATTTTATCAAAGACCTCATCCGCCACCGTTTCCGGATACCCTTTCGCGACGGCCTTATCCACGAAAATGGACTTCTGTTGGTCCATTTCTTCCTTCTTCTTCTTACCCATGATGCGCCGAAGCACATCCGCTTCACCCAAACTGTACCCGGCCAGGACCTGCGCCACTTGCATGATCTGTTCCTGATACACCCTGATGCCGTACGTCGGCTTGAGGATCGGCTCGAGATCCGGATGCGGATACACCACTTGCTTGCGCTCGTGGCGGCAATCGATGTACTCGGGTATGAACTGCATTGGACCCGGACGGAACAAGGCGTTCATCGCGATGAGATCATCCATGGATGTCGGCTTCAAATCCTTCAGATACTTTCGCATCCCGTCGCTCTCGAACTGGAATGTGGCCACCGTCTCCGCTTTCTGATACAATTCGTAGGTTTTGGTGTCATCCAGCGGGATGTCGTCCAAATCGTATTCCTTCCCGGTGGATGATTTCACATTCGCGATGGCGGTTTTGAGCACGGAAAGCGTCCGCAAGCCTAGAAAGTCCATTTTCAGAAGACCACACATTTCGGCGCTCGGACCATCATATTGCGTGATCATGTCTTTTTCTTTGCTCGTCGCCACGGGAACGTAATTGTCCACGCGGCCGGGCGCGATGATCACGCCTGCGGCGTGGATGCCGGTTTGCCGGGCGCATCCCTCCAATGTGCGTGCGAATCGCATCATGTTCCGAATCGCAGGATCCGGATCCGCGAACAAGGCTTTGATGTCGATCGCCGAATCCGGATTCTCGGCCGGATTGAGGATTTTCTCGAACGTATCGATGCCTGGACGGTCAGGAAACAGCTTCGAAATGCGGTTCACTTCGGATAGGGGAATGCCCAACACGCGTCCCACATCCCGAATGGCCGTCTTCGCTTTCATGGTGCCGTAGGTCACGATCTGAGCCACGTTATCGCGTCCATAGGTCGATACCACGTAATCGATGACGGCTTGACGCCCTTCGTCATCGAAATCGATGTCGATATCGGGAGGTGACACGCGCTCCGGATTCAGAAATCGCTCAAATAGCAATCCATATTTCAGCGGATCGATGTTGATGATGCCGATGCAATACGCCACCACGGATCCGGCGGCGGAACCCCGACCCGGACCCACATACACGCCTCGGTTTCGTGCTTCGGTGGTGAATCCTTGCACAATGAGGAAGTAGCCTGCGAACTTCATCCCTTTGATGATCAGCAATTCGCGTTCGATGCGGTCACTTACTTCTTGCGTCATATCCGGATACCGGCGCTTCGCCCCTTCGTAGGTGAGGTGGCGCAGATAATCGTCCATCGTGTCGTAACCGGGCGGGATGTTGTAGTACGGAAGAAGGAGATCCGACTTCAGCTTGATGGCATCAACCTTATCGATGATTTCATTCGTGTTGTCGAGCGAATCGGGGACATCCGCGAACAACTCCATCATCTCTTCCGGAGATTTGAGATAGAATTCGTGGCTGAGTTTGTTATTGTCGTCGGTGAATCGGAAGCGGTTCGGATCGTGGATATCGGCGTTCGTCTGCAGCGCCAACAGAATATCGTGCGCCTCGGAATCCTCCCGATCGATGTAATGCGAATCGTTGGTGCAGATCATCTTCACGTTGTACTCTTTCGCCCAACGGATGAGCACGTCGTTCACGGTGTCCTGATCACGTAATCCATGGCGTTGCAACTCGATGTAATAATCGCCACCGAACACATTCAGATACCATTCAAAGACTTTCCGCGCTTCGGCCTCGCCATGACGAAGAATCGTCTGATTCACTTCGCTGGCCAAACAACAGGTGGTGGCGATCAAGCCTTCCGCATGCTCCATCAGAAAGGCTTTGTCGATGCGGGGTTTGTAATACATGCCGCGCAGGTATCCGGCGGATGTGAGTTTGACCAGATTCTTGTATCCGGTCAGGTTTTTTGCGAGCAGAACCTGATGGAAGCGGTCTTTGTTCTCGCGGTCGTCCATGGTGACCGGCGTCAGGTAGAATTCGGACCCGATGATGGGCTTGATTCCGGCCTCTTGAGCTTCTTTGACGAAGGATGGAACTCCGAACATGTTGCCGTGATCGGTGATGGCGAGGGCCGGCATATCGAGGGATTTCGCTTTGGAAACCAAGCCTTTGATCGATGCGGCGCCATCCAATAGACTGAATTGGGTATGGCAGTGCAGGTGGGAGAAACGCATCTTCGAAGATAGGTAAAAATGATAAAGGACCCGGTGTGCGACGAGCCCTTTATCCTCTGCTTGATGAATAGTTTAGCCGTTTATCCAGGAACACGTAGCTAACTATTAGGTTTTCCGGTATTCAACCGAAAGGTGATGGGTAAGGTATAGGCCACTTTCACGGGCCGGCCACGTTGCATGCCGGGAGTGAATTTGGCTTTTTTGACTGCTTCGATAGCGGCTTCATCGCAACCGCCGCCGATTCCGCGCACAACCACGGGATTTAGCACATTCCCGCGTTCGTCAATCACGAATTGAACGGTCACTCGACCTTCGATTCCAGCGAGCCGGGCGATCTCCGGATACACGATATTCCGCTGCAAGGCTTCCAATCCACCCACCAGATCCGGCATCCGTTCTACGACAATGAAGATTTCCTCTTCCTCTTCTTCTTCTTTGGCGGCAGGCGGTGCCGCGGCGATAAACGCCATGGCATCAAAATCGATTTCAGCGGAAAAATCCAAATATTCGTCTTCCAACACCGCATCATTCGACACTTCGACCGGCACACTTGGTCTCGGTGGTGGTGGAGGCATTTCTTCCTGACGCGTTTGGATGATTTCCTCAACGGTCACAACATCTTGTTCGACAACACTGACTTCGAATTCGCTTTCGTAGTTCAGGTTTATCTTGAACAGCACAATGAAGATGAGCAGACTGGTGATGGTTCCTAACTTCAGGTAAATCGAATGCGTGCTCTGAAGGTCCGCTTTAGGGTGTTTCTTGATATAAAGTGACATACACACCTCCTGGATAATTACTCCAAGCTACGTGGAAGCGCTTTTACCTGCTTTACATCTGTTGTCTATTGGTGCACCGCAATTGCCGGGAAGTCGACCGTGAATTTCGCACCCTTCAACACATCACTATTTCCGGGTTTGATGGTACCATTATGCTTGGCCACAAGGTCGCGAGTGATGGCCAAGCCTAGCCCCAGACCGAAGTTTCCGGAGCTGTTGCGGGTCGTGAAATGGGCGTCAAACAAATGCGGTAAATGATCGGGCGAAATACCGGTTCCATTGTCGTGGATGTCGACCACAACACGCCCATTGCCCGATGCGACTCGGATGATCAGCGTTCCCTCATCCCCCATCGCATCGCAGGCGTTCACGATCAGATTGGTCCATACTTGATTCAATTCGGCGATATTGGCACGAATCATCGGTACAGTATCCGATTCAAGTTTCACGTCCACCCGTTTCAGTCGATTGGCCAAGATGTGGAGGGTGTCTTGGAGGCCGTCCAGCACGTTCACATCCATCCCCTCGCCCGAATCTTGGCGGCTGTACGATTTTAGGGATTTGACCAGATTCGCGATTCGGGATGTGGAGCTGGTGGCGCCACGCATCAGCTGACCCGCATCATACAATTGCAAGGCCCTAGAGCGTTGATTCGGATGCAGGGATGCGAATTCCGCTCGGATACGTTCATCCATGCCTAGCACCAACCGTTGTTCGGATGGAGTGAGATCCGGAAAATCCATCCGAATCGCGGTTCGTTGCACCATCGTGGCTGTGTACGCGCCGGATGCGGTCTGTTGCCCGAATTCCAAAAACCGGATGCTCGGATCGGACGACATCAGGCTGGGGAGGATTTCGCCGAGATTGCGAATCGCACCTTGCAATGCCGCCGCCGGATTGTTGATCTCGTGCGCGATACCGGCCACCAATTGACCCAAAGTCGCCATCTTCTCTTGGTGCACCAATCGGTTATGTGCCGATTGAAGGTCATGCAAGGCCGTTTTCAGCGATTCATTGACCGATTCGAGCTTCAGGTTCAGATCCACTACCTGATGGTATCGCTCCAGCAGATTCGCGGTGATCATCTGCCTGGCAAGAGGTGCGATCACCGATTGCGTTCGCGTGAAGGCCTCCACCTCGTCGCGACTCAGAACAAGGATTTCGGATGGGAGTTCGGCGACCGCGGACGTGAGCGTGGGCCGGTCTGTGAAAAAGCTCAACACACCGAACAAGGAACCGGGACGGATGCGCGTCACGGGTAACGTGCGACCCGATTCATCGGTTTTGATGAGCACCACGCGTCCGGTGATCACCATATACAAGCGATCATTCGACACGTTTTCTTCCAACAGCACATCCCCCACATCCGAATGCCGGATTTCAGGAACGGGTTCACCACTCTCCCTCATCGCCTTGATCAACGCTTGCGCGGCTGAACGTGGATCGGCGATCCACTTTTTCAGAAAGGTGCGCTGCGTGAGGGAGATCCGATGGCTCATCTGTCTGTGACGCGGCGATCCAGACGAAGAATGTTCGACAAGGCTTCCGGATCGAGGGCGGTCATGTAAGGAATCGGATTCACCTCGTTATCGCGGATAAAGGCGATCAACAAGCCCTGAACCGCATCCAACAAGGATTCTTTCGACCATGGCTTGGCCAGGTAGAAATCCAGATGTCCCAAATTGACGGCTTTCACGGTGTCTTGAAGGCCGGCTTGACCGGTCAACAACATTTTTTTCGCGCCATTGGCCAACCCGAAACGCTCCACTTCCACCAGAAAATCCACACCCGTGGTTCCGGGCATCATATGGTCGCAGATGAATAAGGCTGGTTTGAGGGTATCGGCGGTGGATGCGGTCAGAAAATCGCGCACGGCATCAGCCGATGAAAAGCCTTCGATCAGAAAATGGGTTTCAAGGGATTGAAGGTCGCGAAGGACGGCATCCAGCACATCGGGTTCGTCTTCGACGCAGATGATGAGGTATTCGGGTTTCATAAGGGTAGCAGGGTTAGACGACATGGTTCCAGTACAGAACGGAGAAGATCAGCATCAGAATGAGTCCGATCGCTCCGACCAAGATACCGGATTTCGCCATATCGGCGGTTTTGACCACACCGGTCGCCATCGCGATCGCGTTTGGAGGTGTGGAGATGGGTAAGACCATGGCGAAGCTGGTACCAAGACCGATCATGAGTGCCAGCAGCGTCGGATTCGCGATGCTCTCGGCGCTCTGTGTGGCACCAATGGTGATGGCCAAAGGCATCAGCAGGGTCGCGGCGACGGTATTCGACATGAAATTGGAAATCACCAAGCCGATGAGGGCGAACATAGCGATGATGAGAATGCCGCTGAAGGAGGTCCATTCGATGCGGCTGACCATCCAATCCGACAGTTTCGTTTCGTCCATATAGATTCCCATGGCGATACCTCCAGCCACCAGCCAGAGGACTTCCCAGGGTAGATTTCGCAAATCAGCGGCTTCCATCACCTTGAACATGCTCAACGCTGCGATCGGAATCAACGCCACATAATTGCTGGAGATGCCATGCAGACTTTCGGTCACCCACATCACCAATGTGAACGCGAAAATGCCATAGAACAGCAACGCTTTTGTGGATGTGTCCCATTTGGAGGTCTGCTTTAGCACGATTTCCTTCACATCGGGTTTGTTCAAGCTATACAACAGCCACCAGGTGGCCAACATAGCCAAGATGACGAGCGGTAATGCCAAGATCAGCCATTCCATGAACGAAATCATGTGTCCGGCGCGCGCGGATGCGGCCACCACGATTGCGTTCGGAGGTGAGCCGATTGGCGTGGCCATCCCGCCAATGTTTGCGGCGAACGGAATGCTGAGCGCGAGGCCCACTTTGAACCGGTCCGTTTTTTCCATGCTGGCCATGAAGGGCAGAATCACGGTCATCATCATCGCGGTGGTGGCGGTATTGCTCATGAAGGCAGACAACACGCCTGTGACGGTCATCAAACCGAGCATGATCCACTTAGGCTTGGTGCCGAACGGGCGCATCATCACCCGAGTCACGTTCTTGTCGAAATTGAATTTGACGGCCGCATCGGCGATCATGAATCCGCCGAGAAATAAGATAATGATGGGGTTTGCCAGGGTTCCCACATAGGATGCCGGATTTCCGGGCCTGAAACCATACCGTTCCACGGCTTCGGCGGCATCCATCCCGCTGAAAACGGGTCCCACGCTACTCAACATCACAACTCCCAATAAAATCACAAGCAGGGATGTGGCATGGATGGGGATCGGTTCGAGCATCCAGAAAAAAGCCGCCAACAGAAAAATGGACAATGCCAGATGGCCGGCGTATGAAAGACCCTCGAACGTAACGGCGAACGGAAGGAGAAAACCGGCGATACCGAAGATCAAACCGGCCTTTTGTAGAGATGTCATAATGATAGGTACTGTTGCACCCTCAAGTTTAAGGATATTCAACCCGATAGAACATGACAAATGTCAGGGATGCGTATCTTTGGTCGCACGATGTTCGATGCGCGAGGTGCGAAGCAAGAGACCTCCGCACGACGCATCTTCTATACATCGCACTTTTAACTTCGCGCTTTTTTACATGTCCGACCTGCTGAAACGCCTCCTTCCCCTTCTTCTCGAAAACAAATCGTTGAATGACAACGGCATCCGCCTTCTTCAGAAAGTGCATGCCGACATCAAGAAAAAACCGGTGAAAGGCCGCACCGACGAAGAATGGTTCGTGCTCGGGTATTATGCCTTGCAGGTGGGTCAGTATGATGAGGCCATCACCTCGCTGTCTGAATCCATATTTGAGAACGAGGAATTCGAGGCGGCGTTCCGCTATCGCGCCACCGCGTACATGGAAAGCAAGCGGTATGAGGATGCGGCCAAAGATCTGGATGAAGCCCTCCGCATCGATCCGACCTACACCGATGCCCAGTACGAGCGCATCCGTCTGTTGTATGAAATGGACAAGGACAACGAAGCGACGAAATCCGCACAAGCATTTACGATGGAAAACCCAGACCACGCGAACGGTTTCGCTCTTTTGGGAAGCATCCTTGAAAAAAGCGGAAAGTATGCCGAGTCGATTCCGGCCTTCGACAAAGCCATCGAATTGGAAGACGACAACGGACTTTTCTTCACTCAACGTGGACTCGCGCATTATTTCGGTGGTCAGCCGGATGCGGCCTTGAGCGACATGCTCAAAGCCCAAGCGCTCACCGGCGCCAACCAAGTGACCCATTTCAACTTGGCGCTGATTTACGGCGACATTCCGGGTCAAACCCGTGAGGCGTTCCGTTATTTTGAGCGCGCATTCAAAAAAGATCCGAACATGCTTAAGCAGTTCGCAGGATCGGCCAATGTGACCGAAGCCAAGCGCTTGTTGGGCAAGCTTCAAGGCGTTGTGGACCGCCTGGCCACGGACACCACTGACAGCGGAAAATTCTATCGCGACGAGCTTTCAACCTTGTTAAAACGGAAGTTAGCGGAAACGACTATCGCCTCTTGATGGTTATCCTCTGAGCATGTCACAAACCTTTCCTCAATCCGACAAAGAAACCGCAGCGTTGTTGAGCGCCTATGTGGATCAGGAAGCCAACGCATCCGAACGCGGTTGGGTGGAGCGGCGCATGGCTTCCGAGCCGGCCGTTGGTGCGGCCGTTGAAGCGGAACGCCTGTTCAAGCAGTTCATCGGTGAACGATGCAAACCGACATCCGCACCTGATTCTCTCCGACTCAGCATCGACGATCTCCTCACCGAAGCGGATGAAACGCCGGTTCGGTTCTTCAGCAATCGGATTTATTGGGCTGCAGCCGCCGTCGTCCTGTTCAGCGCGATGCTCTACATGTATCAGTTTTTCGTGCTTCCATCCACCTTCGAGGTCGAAAAATATGCATGGCTTCATTTCGACAAAGGGATGGATGCAGGCGTATTTCTACCGATCTCGGAAACGAGTCCTGCAGCCGCGCATGGCTATCTCAAAGACCATCTGGGGATGGATGTGACCGTGCCTACCTTGGCCGGCGCCCGTTTTGTTGGTGTTCAACAGATGGAATTCGTGCCGGGATATGACGCTCCGGTGCTTACCTATGCCGCCACGAGCGATACCGACCTCATCCATATTTTCGTGTTCAAAGTGGATCAATTGGAACAAGATGTGACCTTGCAGCGCGACGAAGACGCCATCGCCCTCTGCTCGAAGGATCCCGATGCCGTGCATGTGTCCGATATCAACGGCAAGCATGTGGTCTCGTGGCAATGGCAGGATACGTGGTACACCGCCGTCTCGAATCATAGCGGGGATGTGATCGCAGGCATGTTGCCCATCAAGCGCAACGCCGTCACCCTCTGATGCGCATCGCGATCGCAGGAGCCGGCGCTGCCGGACTCAGTCTTGCGCTCCACCTGACACGCGCAACCATCCCGGATCTTCAAATTTCCCTGACGGATCGTTCCTTTGAACCCGCCTCCGATAAAACCTGGTGCTTTTGGGATGAGGATAGCGTCATCCTTCCCGGCATGGTGCGCAAGGAATGGACGGTTCTGAACATCAACGGTCCGATGGGCACCTTCACCCAACCCATCCGACAGCATACGTATCGGATGGTGGACAGCGGAACCTTCAAGAGGCTCGCTTCATCTGAATTGGGTGATACTGTTGAGCGGATTGAAGCGCCCATCACCCAAACCGATCCGAATGCCGACTTGGTGTTTCAGAGCGTGACACCACCCTCCCTCATCGAGCCCTATTTGAAACAGCATTTTCTGGGTTGGGAGGTGGTGATGGAAAAACCGGTGTTCGATCCGGATGTGGCCACCATCATGGATTTCAAGGTGGATCAATCGCACGGCTTCGCGTTCATGTATTTGCTTCCGATTTCTGCTACCGAGGCCCTGGTCGAATACACGCTGTTCACGGATGTGGTGCTTGAAAAAGAGCTGTATCGGGATGAAATCAAGCGCTATTTGAGTGTGACTTTTCCGGGTGCGGAGTATACTATGATGCGTGAGGAATTCGGTGTGATCCCGATGGTGCCCGGCGCATGGACCCCTGGTGAAGGACGAGTACAAAACATCGGTGGGGCGGCGGGATTGGCGAAGCCGTCCACAGGCTACACCTTTGCCCGCATCCAACGTGATTCTTCACAAATCGCGGCTTCGTTACAGGTCGGAAAGCTGCATAGACTTTCCCCATCTGACCGACGAAAAGAATGGATGGATGAGATGATCATCCGCATCATCCGTGAGGATCCGTCGCACGCCGTTCACGTCTTCGAACACCTGTTCAGAACAAACGGGATGGATCTCATGCTTCGGTTCCTCGACGAAAAAACGTCCTTGGCCGAAGACCTGCGCATCATGTCGAGCGTGCCAAGTTGGTGGGAATTCGTGAAACGCGTTCGGATTTAGTCGATCCAAACCGCACGGGCGGCGCTTTCCTGGCTGTTGCGACTCACGGCGGTCACCAGATAGACATAACTCGTGCCGGGACGCACATCCGTATCGACAAAACTCGGCATACCGGTGACCTCGATCAGATGCTCCGCATCGGCAGGAAGCGTGGGATCGTACGGCAGATGATCGGTTGTGAACCGATAAATCGCATATCGGGCCGCGCCATCCACGTCATCCCACGTCAGCTGGATGGAGGTGCGCTCGGATCGGTCGAATTGAATGCCATCGATGGGTTCGGGTACCGATTCCATCAGCCAAGGCATATGCGGAACCAAGGCCTTGCGGGAATAATAATTGGTTTTCAGGCTGTCTTGAAATCCGCCTGGGTGATCGATGAGGGATTTCGTGCGAAAATAGATCACGCCATCGGAACCGTTGCTCTCGCGGCGGTTCAGAAGGATCTGCTTGCTTAGTTCGGATGCCGGCCACGGACGGTATGGCGCCAATCCAACATACAAATGGCGATCGAAGGATGCGGCGGCTTGGCTCCACCAATTCAAAAGAGGTTCATAAGGCGCCAGTTGATGTGTCGTTTCCCAATACAATTGAGGGGTGATGTAATCCATTTTTTGGGCTTCGAACCATGCGAGCGCATCGGCATACAGACTATGATAGCCTTCCGTGCCACGCGTACCGGCGTCGCAGTTCAGACGGATACCGAACGGCGAAATACCGAATTTCACGAGAGGATCAATCGCCTTGATGGTATCATGAACCTGAGCGACCATCTTATTGATATTGTCGCGACGCCAATCATGCACATCCTTAAACGTGGACCCATACGCTTTGAACTCACGCTCATCCTCACGAGTGATTTTTGGATTGTAGGGATAGAAGTAATCGTCGAAGTGGATTCCATCCACATCATAGCGCTGAACGATATCGGCCACCACATCCGCCACAAATTGCCTCACTTCAGGCATTCCCGGATTCAACATGGCATAGGTTCCGGTGGATGACGTGAAATACAACATCCAATCCGGGTTGCGCTTTCCGATATGGTCTGCCGACCATTTATAGGTGTTCGTATCGCGATGCGCCCGGTACGGATTCATCCATGCATGCAATTCCAAGCCGCGCTTATGGGATTCTTGAACGGCGAATTCCAACGGGTCCCATATCGGAATGGGCGCCACACCTTGCATGCCACTCAGCCAATACGACCACGGCTCATACGGTGACGGGAATAGGGCATCGGCTTCGGTACGGACCTGAAAAAAGACCGCATTCATGCCCATCGCTTTGATCTCATCGAGATTGCGGATGAGTTCTTGCTGTTGCTGTTCGGTTGAGAGTGTTCTCGCCGATGGCCAGTCCAGATTCACAACAGTGGTGAGCCAAACGCCTCGCATTTCCTGTTTTGGTGGCGGTGCGATGAGTAGGAGAAACAGTAGAATGAACATCACGGCAAATCAGTGGATAGGTGAGGCAGAATGTTGGGCGTTGATGCGTTTGGCGATGAGCAGCAATTTCGATCGGCTCTCTTGTCGGATGTGGGCGAACTCGGGTTGCTTGGACTGCATCACCATCATGTATCCTTTGCGCGCTTCGGCATACGATCCGGCTGATTCGCGTAAACGTGCCAGGTGATAAATGGCGATGATATTTTTGGGTTGCTGTTTCACGAGCATGTCCAGATAGGTGATCGCATCGGTCGGACGGTCCTCTTTTTCCATCACATGCGCCATCACCATCATGGCATCGTATTTCACATCGCTGGTTCCGGTCGCCACGTGATGCAGAAGGCGTAGTCCGGCTTGTTTGTCACCCGATAAACCGGCCAGAGTCGCCATCCAGCGGATCTCACCAGGAATGCTTCCGACCATATACTGAAACACGCCCTGACCCATCATCGCGTTCGGGTTCGCATCCCCGTAAGCCATCAACTCTTTGGTAAAGGAATACCCCTTCATCCCGCTTTGGATCGCGATTCGATATTCTTTTTCGCTGGCGGCCACCAAACTGCGATAGCCATGCAAGCCGCTCATCAACAGCACGACGCTGGTATCGCCGGGGGATGTTTCCAGATGCTTCATCCCTACTTGTATCGCCCGATCGGACCTTTTCAGAAAAGAGGCGCCATGATGGGAATCATTTCCGGCGAAGAAATACGCCCAGAACGGGATCATCGACGAAAAGAAATAGGGTCGCGGATCGTTTGGATGCGAGCGGATGAGGGCATTGAACGTCGAATCAGCCCGAACCCAATCGGTGGCATAGAACGCATCGATCCCACGATCGAGCGTGCGATTGAAGGAGCCGGATTGCGCCTGAAGAGCGGACGCACCGAGTCCGATAAGTATACAGAGAAACCAACGTCGCATAGGGGTATCAGTCGTCGTAATGAGCTTCGCCCAATTTTCCTTCTTTAAACGCGACGGCTACCGACACCGCCGCATCGCCCGTCACATTCACAACGGTGCGGCACATATCAAGAATACGATCCACACCGAGAATTAGTGCGATGCCCTCAACTGGAACATCAACGGACTTCAACACAATCACGAGCATGATGATTCCCGCACCCGGCACAGCCGCCGTTCCGATCGATGCCAACAATGCGGTGAAGACGATGGTCAGCTGTTCGGCGAAGGTGATATCGTTGCCAATGGCCATGGAGATGAATACCGCGGCAACGGCTTGATACAGACTGGTTCCATCCATGTTGATGGTGGCACCGACCGGAAGCACAAAGCTGGACACCTCTTCATCCACACCGAGATGTTTTTCGACTCGTTCCATCGTCACAGGCAAGGTTGCGGCACTGGAACTGGTTGAAAACGCAAGCAAAAGTGCCGGACGCATGGCCCTTAAAAAATCCACCAACCGCATGTTGCTGTACATCTTGAACAGGGATGTGTACACGATCAGAACATGCAAAATCAGCCCGATGATGACCGTCATCGTGTACCAGCCAAGCGCTTGTAGCAACGTGAGGGCTTGGCCTAGATCATCGCCTGCCAGATCAATGATGACGGACGAGAGCAAGGCGAACACACCATATGGCGCGATCACCATGATCATGTCCACGATTTTGATGATCACATCATTCATCGCATCGAAGAAATTGATCAGAATCTGACTTTTCTCGCTCTTGATCTGGACAATGCCAACACCGAACAACACCGCGATGAACACGACCTGCAGCATGCTGCTGTTGCTGCTCATGGCGGAAAACAGGTTCTCAGGCACCACATCCACAATCGGCTGCAATGGACTCTGATTCAGAACGTTTTCGGCTGTCTGAGTCCGTGCTTCCAAATTCCCTTGATAACTCGACATCAGGGTTTCTTTGGTTTCCTGCGGTAGGGCTTCCCAGGGTTTGATGATGTTCACGACCGCCAAACCGATGGTGATGGCGAACACGGTGGTCAGCATATAGATGCCGATGGTTCGTCCCCCCATCCGCGATAATTTCTTGATGTCGTTCAAATTCGCGACCCCTGCGATCAAGGAAGCCAGTACCAGGGGCACGGCGATCAGCTTGAGTAAGGTCACGAAAATGGTGCCGACCGGCTTGATATAGTCGTTCGTGAAGTCGTTCATCCCGGTTTGGGACGAAATCAAGCCCCAGATGAGTCCGGTGAACAGACCCAGCAGGATTTGCCAGTGGAGTTTACGGTACCACGGTGTCATTCGGCCGTGTTGTCTTTTGGAAAGCGTTTCATGATGGCATAAGCGACCATGATGTACCCGATCACCAACAGGATTGGAGCCACATACAGAGCGTAGGTGCCCAGAAATTCATTTTCGATGTACATCCCGCCATAGGCAACGGCCAGCAGAAATACGGCCAATCCGAACAGTTGATAGTTTTTCGCGGAGAGGATAGGTTCTGCTAAGGCAGCAGATTTGATCTTAGGGCGTGCGGAACGTGGCATAGCGATATTAAAGGTTTATCGAAGATACAAAGGCTTCCCCTATCTTCCGACCCATGACCCGATTCATCCTCGCATCCGCATCTCCGCGGCGGCACCACTTGCTCACCATGTGTGGGTTTCAGTTCGATGTGATTCCAAGTACTGTGGATGAAACCTTCGACGACGCCCTACCCCCGCACATCCAAGCCACGCGTCTGTCCGAACTCAAAGCGGCGGATATTGCCCCGCGCCACCCGGATACGTGGGTCCTCGCTGCCGATACCATCGTCGTGCTGAACGGCCATCAGCTCGCCAAGCCCGACAACCCCGCCCATGCCCATGAGATGCTCCGTTCTCTGAGCGGATGCACCCATCAAGTGATCACCGGCGTGACCATGCAGCGCGGAACCGAGATCCATTCCTTCCATGTCTGCACGGATGTGACCTTCGCCGAACTCAGTGACCGCGAAATCTCTCAATATGTGGCCACAGGCAGCCCGATGGACAAAGCCGGCGGCTATGGAATTCAAGACGACCTCGGAGCGTTGTTCATTGAACAGATCAACGGATGCTATTATAATGTGGTGGGGTTGCCCCTGCAGAAGTTCTACACGTTGGTGAAGCGATTGGCACCTGAAATTTTGAATGTTGAAGTTTGAATGTTGAATTGAAGACCACATGAACTACTCCCGTCCTCCCATCCTCCTGTTCATTCTTCTTCTCTTCTCCGGTGTGCTCCAGGCACAGCCGGCGCAGGTGGAGTACACTCAGGCCTTGCGGTTGATGGATGTGCGTGAGTATGAACAAGCCTTGCCCATCCTTTTGAGGCTGCATCGCGAGGATCCATCCAACTACCCTATTCTGGACCGTGCCATCACCTGCCTTGTGGAGCTGAAGCGCTACCCGGAAGCCATCACGATGTTGGAGCGTCGCCTCGATCGTCGCTATCGCGATATTGTGGTGGCCGTGCGACTCGGCGAAGTGCATCACATCGCCGCCGACACCGCCAAAGCGCGGGAAGTCTGGATGAAAACCATCGAATCGAATCCGCAAGACCTCAATGCGTATCGGTATGTGGCCGAGACCATGGCCAATCGTCGCGATTTCCTCTCATCCATTTCATTGTATCGGCAGGCACGTGAGCGGTTCAACGCGCCCGATTTGTTCGTGATGGAAATCGCCACCAATCATGTGAATGCCGGACAATCAAGCGAAGGAGTGAGAGAATTCATCCGCTACGCCGAGCAAAATCCACAGAATACGCAAGTCATCCTACGACAGATCCTGCGGTTCGGCGACCCGGACCTGAACGACCTCGCTATCCTCGAAATCGAAGACCGAGGCCTCACATCCCGCCCTCATCATGAACTGATGATCGGCTTGCTGATGGAGCAAGGCTATTTCCGCCGTGCGTATCAATCGGCCCGACAATATGAATTGGCCGCTCCCGACGGCCAATACCCCCAGTTTCAGATCGCATCCCGCTTGCGGGCCCAAAACCAATTCGAACTTGCCGCTCAGGCCTATGGCTATTATGTAGGGAGTTCGCGTCATCCGCTCCGTGCCGATGCGATGATCGAACAAGCACGAACACGAGTGACCGAAGCGGATGTGCTTGAATTTGAGAACCTTGATTCGGACGGACGAGTGGACAAGATCATCGAAGAAGCCGACTCCCTGTTGTCCCTTTTTTCGAGCGATTTCGGAACGCATCCGCGACAGACCGAAGCTTGGCTGTTGCATGCCGAACTGCAACTCGATTTCATGAAGAAAACCGATGCGACGCGGCAGTATGCCGACCGACTCAGCCGCACGCCGTCCAACATCGATCATCTGTCCGCCTATGAGTATTTGCAGGGCCGTTTGCATCTGATGTCGGGTGAATTCTCCCAAGCCCGGGTTTCCTTCACACGAAGCAACCGGGCGGTGCGAACGGGCGAGCGCGCCGAGCTCACGCGGTATTTCTTGGCCTTAACGGATTTCTATGCCGGCGATTTCGAGTTCGCACGTTTGCAGATGCGGGCGCTGGAGCGGATGTCTACCTCGATCTACGCCAACGATGCCATCCAATTGCGGCGCTGGCTCACCGAAGGCACGGCTGGCGACACCACAGGCGTGGCGATGTGTGGTTTCGCCGACGGACTCTATCAACTGGCACGGGGCGACACATCCGCCGCGAGGCAACGGTTTGACGAAGGGCTGAGGGACGAGGCGTCGGGATTGCGGCCCGAAATCCTGACTCAAGCCGTGAAATTGTATCGCCGCTCCGATCCGCAACAAGCTCTTGCCTTGCTCGACAATTGGCTGCCCCGTTTCTCCGTCAATCCGAATAAAGAACAGCATTTGTGGCTGAAAGCCCGCATCTTGGATGCGCAGGATCGGCATGCCGAAGCGATGTCGGTCTACATCGAAACCCTCGAATCGTTTCCGGTGGGGTTCTATTCCGACCGCATCCGAGCCCGCCTCATCGACCTCAACTCTATCGCATTATGATCATCCGGCTGATTCTTCTCCTATTTTTGATGCTGCCGATCAGCGCATCGGCTCGATATCTGCTGATTCCGATGGATGCGGCTCAAACGAACCACCTGAAAGCGTATGGCGTCATCTTCAACCATCTGGAAGACGGGCAAACCGCCCAATGGCTTCTGAATTACCGAGGTGGCAGCTTCATGGCCGTGTATACCGCTGAATTGGAACGCATCGCACGGATCCGAGGTGTGGCCATGGAGGTCATTTCGGATGCGGATGCCGCGGCCATCGTGCGCCGACTCGAAAGCAATGATGTGAACATGGCCGTCGTTCAACTCGAGAAAGCGCCCCGGATCGCCGTGTACACCCCATCGCATGCCTTGCCTTGGGATGACGCCGTTACCTTGGTGCTGGATTATGCCGAAGTCAAATACGACAAGATTTACAACGATGAGGTGTTGTCCGGTCGCCTGGCCGATTACGATTGGTTGCATCTGCATCACGAGGATTTCACAGGACAGTATGGGAAATTCTGGGCCATGTATCGAACCATGCCTTGGTATCAGCGTCAGGTGCGCGATTTGGAAGAGATGGCTCGGAGCAATGGGTTTACGAAAGTGACGGACATGAAAAAAGCAGTGGTTTCCGTCATTAAAGATTACATCGGCAATGGAGGCTTCTTGTTCGCCATGTGCTCGGGCACCGACACCTTCGACATCGCGCTGGCGTCGATGGATGTGGATATCGCTCCCATCCCATTCGATGGCGATCCGATGGATCCGGATGCCCAGGAACGACTCGATTTCAACAATACCTTGGCGTTTTCGGAGTTCATCTTGACCACCGATCCGGCTGAATACCGCCATGCGAACATCGATATCCCGCCCCGCTTGGCCGAGCTCGATCAAAGCATGGATTTTTTCACGTTGTTTGAGTTTTCCGCCAAATGGGATCCGGTCCCATCCATGCTCACGCAAAATCATGTGGCCAGCGTGCCTGGGTTTTATGGTCAGACCACCGCATTTCATCGTGAACGGATCAAAAGCTCGGTGGTGATTTTAGGCGAAAGTCCGGGCCGTGGCGAAGTGAAATACCTGCATGGAAACTTCGGAACAGGCACTTTCACCTTTTATGGCGGACATGATCCGGAAGATTACACCCATCGCGTCGGCGATCCGCCAACCGATTTGAATCTGCATCCGAATTCCGCCGGTTATCGCCTTATCTTGAACAATATTTTATTTCCGGCTGCCCAGAAAAAGAAACAAAAAACCTGATGTACACCCCTCGAATCAATCGGATGGACACGTCAGACGAAATCCATCGTTTCGTTCGGGATAACAGTTTTGGCATCCTCATCTCTCTCACCAAAGGTCGTCTTTGGGGCACACACATCCCGCTGTTGTTCGAACAGGATGATATCGGCCAAGATTGGCTTGTAGGTCACACCGCCGCCGCGAATCCGTTCAGTCGGGACCTGCCCGAAGGCGACGAAGTGTTGTGCATTTTCAATGGTCCGCATGCCTACATCAGCTCATCCTGGTACGACCATGAGAATGTGCCGACCTGGAATTACATGGCCGTTCATGCCTATGGACTTCTGGAGCGGATGGATGGAAGCGCGGTCCGAGACCACCTCAAGCAGATTGTGGACCATTACGAAGCCCATGAGGCGCATCCGGTCGACATCGATAAGATGGATCAAGAGATGATCGAGCGCGAAATGAAAGGTGTCACCGCATTTCGAATCCGTGTCACCGAATGGCACGGCAAGGCCAAGATGTCGCAAAACCGGGATGAAGCGAATTACCATCGCGTGATTGAGCACCTCGACCAACGCCCCGATCCTCAGAGCAAATCTGTTTCGGATGAAATGAAAAAACGCCGTCCCTGATTTTTCAGCATTCAACCTTCAACATTCAACATTGGTCTTCAAATGAAATACCCCATAGGCACCTTCGATCGCACTACGCCTTACACTCCTGAGCGAATTCAAACCGCCATCGCCGACATCGAAGCCTTGCCTAATCAGCTTCGGGATTCGCTTAACGGAATCACATCCCTACAACTGAATACGCCGTATCGCGATGATGGATGGACCATCCGGCAGGTGGTGCATCATTTGGCCGACAGCCACATGAACGCATTCATGCGCTTCAAGCTCGCTCTAACCGAAGACAACCCCACCATCAAAGCCTACCATCAGGACGGATGGGCGTCGACCGCCGATAACCAGACCGGAATCGAATTGTCTGTTTCCATTCTGGATGGGATTCATGCGCGATGGACCGCCATCCTGAAATCCATGTCTGAAGAGGATTGGTCGCGCACGTTTGTGCATCCGGAACAGAACCGAACCATCACCTTGGGCGAAACCTGCTGCCTTTACGCTTGGCACGGAAAACACCATCTGGCCCATATCGGACTCGTCACCAAAACGTGAACGCTCATTTCTCGCGTGAGGATTTCGACCAGATCGACGCGCACCAATCATTGACGGCGGCGGCCTTCGCGTTGAAATTCCCAGGTCGGAAAGAATTGGCTGAGTTGTTCGATTGTTATCAACGTGCACCGAAGAAATATCCGACCTGGCATGGACGTGGTTTGGTCTACACCCGTACCGCCCTTGAACAAAGTTCGGGGGAAGCGGCGGCCCTCTTCAAAGCCTCGCTCATCTCCGGTGGCCAACTCATCGACCTAACGGGTGGACTCGGCATCGATACCTTCGCCTTCTCCCGTCGTTTTTCCAACGTGCTGCATATTGAGCGCGATGAAGCCTTATCGGCCATCGCGCGACACAATCACCGCGTGATGGGCGCGAACAATGTGTCGTATCTCCTGGCCGACGCCACGCACGTGCTCGACTCCCTCCCTCCCGCCGACGCCGCATTCATCGATCCGTCCCGACGCATTGGAAAAGGCCGAGCCATTAGGCTGCAAGACTGCGAACCTGATCTGTCCACCTTCGCGCCGCTGCTATTGCAACGATTTCCGACCGTGCTGGCCAAACTATCGCCGCTTTTCGACCTGGCTGAAATCCCCAAACAACTCCCGAATGTGAGCGACATCCATGTGGTATCGGTCGCGGGAGAAGTGAAGGAAATCATCGTGCGGATGCGTGCCAAACACCAAGCGCACCCTGTGCATCATGCCGTCGGACTCCTTCCCAACGGTGCGCAAAAATTCCTGCTGTCCGGAAGCCCAGATCCATCCCCATCCGCTAACACAGGGTCTCAACTCGCCTGCTTTGTGTGCGATGCGAAATCAATCACCGCAATCAAGTTTGTGCTATTGCCGGATGCGGCCGTGCTGAAATCCGGATTATCGATGCAGGTCTTACAGGAAGCCAAAGCGGAACGGATCGATGCGCATTCATTGATGGGGATTGCCGCCTCACATCCGGTCCAATTCGCTGGACGCGTGCTACCAATGCGCTGGGAAGCCACATGGAAACCGAAAGACCTCGCCAAGCGATTGAAAGCAGAGGGCATCCGAAGTGCGCAGATCCTCACGAAAGGTGTGGAAAACAAAGAGCCCGACATCTTGAAAGACCTCGGGCTCAAACATGGAAACGATGCGTGGATCGTACTTGCTAAGATCTAAGCCTCCATTGCGACTTGTTTCTTTTTAGACATCTCGATCTTAGGCGCGTGACGGATTTCCGCCTGTGCCGCAGCCAATCTCGCGATCGGCACACGGAACGGTGAGCACGACACGTAATCCAACCCTGCCTGGAAGCAGAAATCGATGCTGTGCGGATCGCCTCCATGTTCACCGCAAATACCGATTTTCAAATCCGGATTCACTTTACGGCCTTTCAGTTTCGCCATGGTGATCAACTGTCCAACGCCTTCGGTATCGAGCACTTGGAATGGATCGATCGGCAGGATTTTTTCTGCCAGGTAATGGACTAGGAATTTACCCGCATCGTCACGGCTGTATCCATAGGTCATCTGAGTGAGATCGTTCGTGCCAAAACTGAAGAACTGGGCGTGTTCGGCGATCTGATCGGCCACCAACGCCGCTCTCGGCACTTCGATCATCGTTCCGATGATGTACGGCACCTTGAATCCGTAGTGTTGATTCACCGCCGCGCCTACTTCGTTGATAATCGCGGCCTGATGCAGATATTCTTCTTTCACACCAATCAGCGGAATCATGATTTCCGGTGTGGTCATGATGCCTTCAGACATCAATTCCGCCACCGCTTCGAGGATGCCCCGGGCCTGCATTTCGGTGATTTCGGGATGGGTAATGCCCAGCCGGCATCCGCGATGTCCCAACATCGGATTGAATTCCTTGAGCTGCATCACTTTCGTGCGCATCACTTTCGCCGGAATGTTCAAGTCATGCGCCACATGGATGATGTCTTCATCGGTCTGTGGCAAGAACTCATGCAAGGGTGGGTCCAGCAGGCGGATGGTGACAGGCAAGCCCGCCATCGCTCTGAAAATCCCCTTGAAATCTTCCCGCTGAAATGGCAACAGCACATCCAAAGCGAGTTTGCGTTCTTCAGGTGATTCAGCCAAAATCATCCGTCGGATTGCAGAAATCCTCTCTTCCGCAAAAAACATGTGTTCGGTGCGGGTGAGTCCGATGCCGACGGCGCCGTATTCACGTGCTTTGGTCGCATCGGTAGGTGTATCCGCGTTGGCGCGAACTTTCAGGGTTTTGAATTGATCCACCCACGACATGAACTCTTCATATTCCGTTGAGAACACAGGCGCACTAAGGGTTTTTTGTCCGAGCAACACAATGCCTTGCGAGCCGTCGATCGAAATCCAATCCCCTTCTTTCACGGTGATGGTGCCGTTGGTGAAGGTCCGTTTCTTGTAATTGATGATGATGTCGTTGCAACCCGCCACGCAGGGTTTGCCCCAGCCACGAGCCACAACGGCCGCATGGGACGTCATGCCGCCGCGCGAGGTCAGGATGCCTTCAGCCGCAGCCATGCCGCCGATGTCTTCAGGGGATGTCTCCACGCGCACCAGAATCACAGGTTCGCCACGTTCTTTGGCTTCCTCAGCTTCCTCGGAGCTCAAAATCACTTTGCCGACCGCCGCACCCGGCGATGCGGGAAGTCCGCGGCCGATGATGTCTTCGTCCTTGATTTCATCCGAGGCCAATTGGGGATGCAGCAGTTGATCCAAGTGCATCGGCTCAACCAATTCCGAAACCGCAAGTCTCGTGGAAAGGATGCCTTCATTCACCATATCCACCGCAATCTTCAGCGCGGCCTGACCGGTGCGTTTCCCATTCCGGGTCTGCAAAATGAACATCTGCCCTTCCTGAATCGTGAACTCGATGTCCTGCATGTTCTTGTAATGCGTTTCCAGCGTTTTGGCCAGCTGATTCAGGTGCGTGTGGCTTTCTGGAAGGATGTCGGCTAGCTTGGAAATAGCCAATGGCGTGCGAATTCCGGCCACCACGTCTTCCCCTTGGGCATTCATCAGAAATTCGCCATACAATTTGTTTTCACCGGTCGATGGGTTCCGGGTGAAGCAAACGCCCGTCGCGCTTTTATCACCCATATTGCCGAACACCATGCTTTGCACGTTCACAGCGGTACCTAACAGACCGAAAATCTTGTTGATCTGACGGTATTTGACGGCCCGGGTACTGTTCCATGAATTGAACACCGCATCGATGGAGAATTTGAGTTGTTGCCATGGATCGGATGGGAACATGAATCCGGTTTTCTTGCGATACACGGCTTTATAGCGTTCCACCAACTCTTTCAGATCGTCGGAACTAAGCTCATTGTCCAATTCGACGCCTTTATCGTGTTTGAGGCGTTCAATCACTTCCTCGAAATATTCATGGGAGACACCCATCACCACATCACCGAACATATCGATGAACCGGCGATAACTGTCGTACGCAAAGCGCTCGTTTCCGGTGATGCGTACCAATCCTTCCACCACATCATCGTTCAAACCCAGATTCAGAACCGTATCCATCATGCCGGGCATCGAACTCATGGCGCCGGAGCGGACCGATACCAGTAGTGGTTTTTCCGGGTTTCCGAAGGCACTGCCCATTTGGGTTTCGAGCTCTCGGATGCCGTCGTGAACTTGAGCGAGCAATTCGGTGGGCCATTCCTTGTTATGCTCGTTGTAATAGGCGCAGGCTTCCGTCGTGATCGTGAACCCGGGCGGCACTGGCAGCCCGATCGCACACATTTCCGCCAGATTGGCGCCTTTTCCGCCCAGAAGGGCTTTCATGGTGCGGTTGCCGTCGGCTTTTCCAGCTCCAAAGGCATACACCCATTTCGATTTACCCATACGGTATCTCCCTATATTTTTGGATACCGTAAGGAACAACGAAAGCGGTTATCGAATCTTGCCCAACAATTACCGATAATTGCTCAGTTCATCGATACGCGCCATGACCTCAGACCGAGACATGCTTTTCCACGGCTCGGGCAGCAGGTCTTTGCTGGTGCATTCCAACACCGCGCACAAGTTCTGCAATTCGATTTCTTCAGGATAAGTGGGTGGGATGAAGTCATAAAATGTGGCTTCGAGCACTTCCGGAGTCACGATATCCAGCCCTTGGGCGGTCGCTCGGAATTTGGCGCGAGTCAGCGCGGCTTCCATATCCGCACCCGAAATGGTTTGGGTGCCGTCACGCACGGGAATCGGCACATAGTCGGGATCCGACATCTTCAATTTCGTTTTGCGGCGCATGGCTTGGAACAATTCAAGACGCTCTTCCTGAGTGGTCGGATAGAACAGAGCCAGATGTTCTTCGGCCCGACCTTGACGTTTCAAATCAATTGGCATCAGATCCGGACGAGCCGTCATCAGAAACCAGACGATGCGTCCACGGTTCTGTGTATTGGCCATGAAGGATGCGATTTGAGCGAAGACCCGGCTCGACACGCCGCTATCGCCCGACGCGTTTCGGTCGCCCAAATAGGCATCGGCTTCGTCGATCATCACGGCCACCGGCGCCATAGCATCCAACAAAGACAGGATTTTTTCGAGGTTACCTTCGGTCACACCCTGCCATTGAGAGCGGAAATTCTTGAGCTTGACCATCGGAATGCCTACATCCCCTGCGAAACAGGTGACGAGCCAGGTTTTACCCGTACCTACCGGCCCGGAGACCAAATATCCCATCGGCATCACATCTTGGCGGCCGCTGCGAAGAGCTTTCGCAGCCGAGCGGAGATGGGCTTTCACTTGGGTATGACCAGCGACATCGTCCAGATTGAAATCGGTCTTCACGAATTCGAGCAGGCCATATGCCTCGGCTTCGATCAACTCTTTCTTGGCGGTGGACAGACTTTCGAAGGTGATCACCGACTTGTTCTCAAGCGCGCTGCTCAAGATGGCATTCAAATTCACACCATTCAAGCCGGCGGTTTGCTGACTGAGGATCTCAATCGGCACCTGGCTCATTTTCTTGAATGTCTTCGCGTCGGCGAAGTTTTTGATGAAGGCGAGGCGCTCGGCGTCGGAAGGAAGTCCCACATTCAACGCCGCGGTGTACGGACTTTGGATGAGGCTCCGATTCAAATCCGCCAGATTTTCGGTGATCATCACCAATGTGAAATCGGATGCGAGAAAGAGCGGATCGTGCGACCATTTTTGCAGATAGACCAAGCAATTTCGGTCTTCCGTGCCTGCCGACGCGCTGTCGGTCATAGGAACGAGCGTTTCCGCGTAGTCGATGATCAGGGCGATGCTTTTGCCGTCGGACAGTCGCAGGCGAAGGTAATTCTCCATCAAAGCGAAAAAGCGAACGGGGTCGCGAGGCAGTTTGCCGGCAAACTCGTTGCCATTGATCGCATCCATCCCGGCAATGGCTTTCTGCATGTCGGCCATGCTGGCTTTGTCGCGGAAATGGATACCCGACGAGCGGTCATAGAACAGGACGATGTCTCTGGATCCGAACAACTCATCCGACAGGAAACTCGAAAACCGCTGAAACTCATAGGTTTTGCCTGTTTTGACCGGAACCGAATCACGCACGTTGCCGTGCAGGATGAATTGGTTGATGGTTTTGGAAAAGTACTTGCGGGCGAATTCCTGCGCCCAGGTTGGATAGGTCGATACCATGGTTAATCGAGTAATTGGAGTTTGACGAGCTCGATACGGGAGTGGGTGGCTTTGGTGATGGTCACTTGGTAGTTGCCGATCGTCACCTCTTCGTTCACTTTCGGGATGCGACCGGTTTCGTGCATGATGAAGCCGGCTACCGTTTCATAATCGACATCTTCGAAAGGTATCTGGATGATGGGATATGCCTCTACGAGTTCTTCGATTTCCACATTCCCACTGAGCATCCACGTGTTATCGGCAACGAGTTTCAGGATCTGGTCTTCCACATCATATTCATCTTGGATGTCGCCTACCACTTCTTCCAAAAGATCTTCAATGGTGATGATGCCGGCCGTGCCCCCGTACTCGTCAATCACAATGGCCATGTTCAATTTTTGTTTCCTGAATTCGGCGAGCAAATCTTTGCTTCGCTGTGTGGCTGGGACATGATTGACCGGACGCAAGATCGATTCCAAGGATTTGGGTTGTTTGAACAGGTCGTAAGCCACCACCACACCAATGATATCATCGATGGTGTCGTCGAACACCGGCAGCTTGGAGAATCCGGATTGGATGAAGACATTACGAACCTCATCCAAGGTCGCGGTTTTTTCAACCGCAATGATCTCGGTGCGTGGAATCATGGATTCTTTCACGCGGATGTTCGACAATTCGAGCATATTCGACAGGATTTCAGAATCGCCTTTGTCCAGCTCACTTCCCTGATGATCCCCGATTTCGCGGAACAAAAGTTCAATGTCGGACCGACCGAAATACGTCGGCTGCGGATTCGGGTCCACTTTCAGCCATCGAATCAAGGAACCTGCAGTGGCATTGGCCACAACCACCAACGGATGCAAGAGCAACGACAAAAACCGGATCGGCGAAGCCAATGCCGATATGAACGTATCGGGATAGGTGCGAAACAACGCCTTAGGAATGATTTCACCCAACATCATGATGATGACCGATGCGACCGTGGTCTGCAGCGCCAATAGGATGAAATCGCTTGGTAAGGCACCGGTCAACCAAAACCAAAAATGGATGAGCGTGTCGCTCATGAAGAGGGTCATCAACGTGGCGTATGTCACGTTCACGATATTATTTCCGATCAGGGTGGTGGACAGGAATGTCTCCGGATTCCGGATAAAAAAGCCGAGACTATTCGCGCCGAAGGTATCGCGGCGGGCTTTGATTTCCAGTTTTAAGCGGTTCGCGGAGATGTACGCGATTTCAGACCCTGAAAAGAATCCGCTCAAGATGATGGTGACGATAATGAGGAGCCATTCTGTCATCGTATGGCTCCCGTTCTACTCGGAGGTTCCAAAAACGTGAAAATTAGTTACCTGAAAATGAGGGTGGGCGTTTTTCCAGGAACGCCGTTGTCCCTTCTGTAAAATCGTTGGATTCACACAACTGACCAAATTGTTCTGATTCGGCTTCATAGCCCTCATCTGCGCTGTTGAGTCCAGCCAAAACGGCCTGGATCACACTCGCCACGGCCAATGGACCGCGTGATAGAATCGTGTTCATTAGTCCCTTCGTCACATCCATGGCTTCTTCCGGAGCGGCAACGGAATTGACCAACCCCCAGGCCAAGGCTTGGTCGGCTTTGACGGGTTTTCCGGTGAGCATCAGTTCCAATGCTCGACCTTTCCCCACCAACTGCGTGAGGCGCTGGGTTCCACCGAATCCGGGAATGGTGCCGAGGCCCACTTCCGGCAGACCAAATACCGCGTTACTGGTAGCCACGCGAAGATGGCATGCCATGGCCAGTTCACATCCGCCACC
>CAYPOI010000016.1:0-33924 GCA_964412365.1 uncultured Chitinophagales bacterium
CTGCTTCGTCCCCGGCTTCATCATCCAGAACGAGGAAATGGCCAGGAAACCGAGCGCGGAGCCGTACATCACCGTGAACCAGTGCACGCCTTTGCGGCTGTTGGCTCGATGAAGGTCCACGAAGGGTTGCGCCCAGGCGACGTACGTGTGTCGGTGCTGACCCATCCCGTGGTCCACCGCCGTGGTCTGCAAGAACCCGGTGTCGCGATAAATCATGAGGATGCCGCTGAGGACATAGATGAGGGTGAGGCCGACGAGGAAGAACCCGATGTCGCGGTGCAGGCTTCGGATCCAATAGTGGATGGTGTGTGCCATAACGATTTGACGCCCCAGCACGGGTTTCGTTGGGAATTAGTGTATGGTGTATTGTGTATGGTTGGAAGTACCTCTTCACTTCGGATATCGCACATTCTTACCATACACCATACACCATAAACGATACACCGTATCTTCCAAAATGCGCATCTACCTCATCATCCTAATGATCTCCTCCTGCACGGGCAATGAGCCGCCGATCGAATACGACTCCACGTTTGGTGAACCGGTTGTGATGGGGCAGCTTCGTGGCGCGAATATGAGCGAGGCTTCGGGCTTAGTGGCCTCATCCACACACCCGGGCCATTATTGGACGCACAACGATTCGGGTCACCCGGCCGAGCTGTTTCTGATTGATTCGACGGGTCTGGCCAAGGCGGTGTTCAATCTTAAAAACATCACAAATCGTGATTTCGAGGATATCGCCCGCCGAGGCGACACTCTCTTCCTGGCCGACATCGGCGACAATCGCGCCGTTCATTCCGAAATCCGGGTACACACCTTTTTGGAGCCAGAAAACGCTGTTTCAGGAGAGATGGCCTCAATTGGCACCTTCCGGATGCGCTACCCCGACGGCCCTCGCGACGCCGAAACCCTCATCGTCGACCCGATCACAGGCGACTGGTTCATCATCACAAAACGTGAACAAAACGTCCGGCTCTATCGATACCCGTCCCCTCAGTCCCGAACCGAAACGGTGACTCTTGAACGGATTCCGGGCGAGTTTCCAGTTACGAAAATCGTGGCGGGCGACATCAGTTCCGACGGTTCTGAAGTCCTGCTGAAAACCTATAAGTCGGTGTTTCTCTATCGGCGGGTCGGAAACGAGTCCCTTTCGGTGACATTGATGCGTCCCGGCCTGCGTCAACCCTATGAGGAGGAGCCGCAAGGCGAAGCGCTGGCATTCACAATTCGTGATGTTGGATACGTAACCATCACAGAACGTGTAGGTGGCGAAGCGCAGTGGTTCAAATTCTATCCCCGGAGATAGTTAGTTATTTGTAGATTAAGGGATGCATCGAATCATCTACGTCATCGGCTTTTTTGCTGTCATTTACGCTTATCCTCTTTCCGCCCAGCGGCTTAACGAAATCCAATCGTCGAATCTGAATACGATTGCCGATGAGGACGCGCAGTATCCGGATTGGATCGAGTTGCATAATCCATCCGCATCCGCTGTCGATTTGACGGGTTATGGACTCACCGACAACCCGAGTTCACCCTTCAAGTGGGTCTTTCCGAGTGTGACGATGGATGCCGGCGCGTATCTCGTGGTGTTCGCATCGGGCAAGGACCGCCGCGATGCGTCGCGCAATCTGCACACGAATTTCAGTCTTTCGGAAGATGGAGAATCCGTGGTGCTCACCGCTCCGAATGGTATCCAGGTCGACATTCTTCCCGCGACGCCACTCTATACCGGAATTTCCTACGGACGCACGACGACCGGCCTCGGTTATTTCGCGCAGCCCACTCCGGGCGCGGCGAATACCACGACATCGCACGAACGTTTGGTGTCGCCTCCCACCTTTTCGCGCCAAGGGGGCATGTATCAGACGAATGTGTCGCTCACGCTAACCGCCGAGTCGGGTGCGCAGATTCATTACACTACCGACGGCACGATTCCGCGTCCGGGAATGTCGCCTGTGTACACGAATCCCATCTCGTTCAACTCGAGTCAGCGTGTCCGAGCGATCGCCACTCGCGGCAGCGATCTGCAAAGCGCGGTGGTGACGCACACCTATGCGCGGGTCAGCTCCACCATCCCCACATGGAGTTCGGATCTGCCGATCGTGGTGTTGATGCAGCACAATCTGCCGATCACCCCCGGCGACAAAACGCCCGCCAGCATGATTCTGATCGATCGCGAAGCGGACGGTCGTGCCCGCCTTGCCGGACCCACCACCCTCCACACCCGCGTGGATGCCGATATCCGTGGATCCAGTTCCGCCGACTTCCCTCAAAAGATGTATGGTGTGGAGCTTCGCACCGAGTGGAACGGCAACCGTGATGAGGACTTATTGGGGATGCCGGCCGATCACAACTGGATCCTGTATGCGCCATATGGCGAAAAAACCCTGATGCGGAATGTGTTGGCCTATCAACTGTCTGAAAACATGGGCCGATGGGCGCCGCGGACGCGTTTTGTGGAGCTGTTTTTGCACTCGGGTACGGGCTCGGTCAACCAGTCCCATTACGCCGGCGTGTATGTTCTTGTGGAACGGGTGAAATGGGGCGAACATCGCGTGGATATCACCCAATTGACGCCGAACGACACCTCCGAACCGGACATCACCGGTGGGTTCATCATCCGAAAAGACCGGTTGAACATCGGTGAAAGTGGGTTCCGGCCGGTATCCGGACATCAGATGGCGTACTATCGTCCGAGCGAAGCGGAGTTGACCACATCCCAAAAGAATTACATCCGAAACTATGTGAATCAGTTCGAAAACGCGTTGTATGGGGTCAATTATCGGGATCCGGGCGCCGGATATGCCGCCTACATCGAGACGAATTCGTTCATCGATCATTTCCTCATCACCGAATACCTGAAGGAAATCGATGGCTACCGGCTGAGCACGTTTCTGCATAAAGACCGTGGCGGGAAATTGGTGATGGGTCCGGTTTGGGATTTCAATCTAAGCGCGGGCAATGCCGAATACGTGAATGGCGGATCGCCCTACGGATGGTACCACATCGATCTTCAGAATGGGTGTTATGAGGATTGCGGCATCCGGAATTGGTATACCCGCTTGCTGACCGACCCCGATTTTGTTCAAAAAATGCGGTATCGCTGGTGGGAGCTTCGCCAGAGAGTGTTTTCGCCGGAAGCGATCAATGGCATGATCTCGAATTATGCGCAGGAGGTGGCCGAAGCGCAGGTCCGCCATTATCAGAAATGGCCGATTATGGGCGTGAAAACCTGGCAGAATTATTATGTGGGTCCGACCTATGATTCGGAAGTGGTGTGGATGCGGAATTGGCTGATGACCCGCATGACGTGGATGGATGCCCAAATGGGCACGCCGCCGGAAATCACTCCGTTCCGGATCAACCGGTTTTGGCATGTCGGAACCTTGGTGCCGAACGATCAGCCCTTGTTGCGCCTCGATGCCACATTTCCGGCCAGTACGAACGCGTACATCGAGTTCAAATCGGCGTTGGCCGGATACCCGTTCACGAGCACCCATCCCAACTGGCGGAAGGCGTCGATGGAACGACGGAACGCGCCCACGTCTGTGAACTATTCATCCGAAGCGATGGGTGGAAGCAGCTACGAGGCAGTAGCGATGCGCGGGTTGCAGATCAAGCAGCCGTTCCGCGGGGATGCGGGCGAAACCGAGCTTATCGTCCATGTTCCCACACCTGGCTCGAGCGGCGTTCGATTCGCCTTCGCCGTAATGGATGCAGGCGCGGCGGACCGGCTCATCATCGATTATTCCGTGTCATCTGGCACGCCGAGCTGGGTCACATCCGGCCTGAACAAGTCCGTCTTCGCACTGAGCGATGCGTATCAACGCATCGAGGTCGATTTCAGCTTCATTGAAGAGGTGGATGACAATCCGGATTTCAAAATCCGAATCCGCTTTGATGGCGATCGGATGAGTGATGATTTCGGAAAGCGGGTGACGTTCAATAATGTGAGTGTCGAGGCAAAACAGACGACGGTTGGCATTGACGATGACGGAAGGGAGTCGCCCGAGCGTTTCGAGCTGGAGCAGAATGTGCCGAATCCGTTTAATCCGATGACGGAAATACGATGGACGATGGACGTGGGACGACGTGCCCGTCTCAGCGTGTATGATCTTCTAGGAAGGGAAGTGATTGTACTTGCTGATGGAGTCTATGCACAGGGTCGGCACAGTGTGAGTTTGGATGCGTCGAACCTCGCGTCGGGGGTGTATGTGTACCGGCTCGAAAGCGGCGGGAAGGTGGAGACGAGGAAGATGGTTCTCATCAAGTAGACCGTTGGCGGTAGGCCGTAGGTCGTGAAGAGGTTTCGGTCTACGGTCTACGACCCACGGTCTACGGATTTCCCCCAAACCGCGCTGACGGCTAGTTTATCCACCCGGTTGTTCAGTTCATCGGTGGAATGGCCTTTCACTTTTTTCCAGGTCACGCGGTGCGATAGCATCGCGTTCATCATCTCCATCCAAAGGTCTTTGTTTTCAACCGGATCCTTATCGGCTTTGCGCCATCCGCGCTTGATCCAATTGTCGATCCAGCCTTTGGTGAATGCGTCGATGATGAGGGCGCTATCGCTGCAAATCGTCACGTTGCAGGGTTTCTTGAGGGCGTTGAGTCCTTCAATCACGGCTCTCATCTCCATCCGATTGTTGGTGGTATCCGGCTCGCCGCCTTTGAGCTCTTTTTCGACGCTGTTCCAGATCAGGATCACGCCCCAACCACCCGGACCCGGATTCCCGCTGCATGCGCCGTCCGTATACATTACCACATCCGCCCTGCGCTCAGCCACTGTGACGCTCCGAGAGGGCCATCAGCTCGTCGTGGTAGTACTTGGCCCGTCCTGCCGGGTCCGTGGCATAGAAGATGTCTCGTGTCACGTTCACGAGCGGAATGCCTTGGTGTGCGGCGAGTGCCCCGCGTAGCTCCGAGATCGATCCGCCTTGCGTGCCCACGCCAGGGATGAGCAACGTTCCGTGCGGGTGCCGGGCCACGACGCTCGCAATCATCTCCGGATGTGTGGCGCCGATCACCATGCCGATATGGCCGGGCGTGTCCATGGCGTCCAAGCGTGCGGCGATGTGTTCGGATAGAGTGGATTCACCGGCGAAGGGCTGTAGGAAAAAGTCCGCCGCGCCGGGATTGGAGGTGAGGGTGAGTACGAACGCCGCCTTGGAGGGATCGTTCAGGAACGGGAGCAAGGTTTCGAAACCCATCAGCGGGTTCAGCGTGATGGCATCGACCTTGAGTTCATCGAAAAAGGCTCGGGCGTAGTGCTCGGCGGTGGTGCCGATGTCGCCGCGTTTGGCATCGGCGATGACGATGCGATCGGACGGAATGTGGGCGATCACGCGCTCGAGGATGGCCCAGCCGTCGGCGCCGAGGGCTTCAAAGAACGCCAGATTCGGTTTGTACGCCACGGCATAGGGAAGGGTGGCATCGATGACGCGTCGGCAATGGTCTTCAACGGAGGTTGTGAGACGCGCGGGGGAGGGGTCTAAGCCCACACACAAGACCGAGCGTTGGGCTCGGACGGTCGCCGAAAGTTTGTCAATAAACGTCATGCCCGAAAATACGCATAAAAAAAGGGGCGGCTGTAGAGGCGGAAGATCTTACGCCTCTGCAACCGCCCGAAAAAAGAGGGGCGCATCAACGATGCGCCCACAAAATCAGAACGAGTACGTCAATCCACCGATCGCGAAGAGGCCGATGTCCGGCGTTCCGACGAATTGCGGTTTCGCGTTGTTCGTCAGGTTGTTCACCGAAGCGGACAAACGCAAACCACGGATTTGCTGGATGTCGTAGCCGAGATTCAGATCCACGTTGAAGTAGGAGTCGATGTTGTCGTATTCACCCGAGGTCGAATTCAAGGTGGTGTAGATTCCAGACTCGATCGGGAAGCCCGACACGTAGCGGAATTTGAGTCCCGCATCCAATCCCATTTCACGGTTGTCATAACCTACGCCCAACATGAATTTTTGGGTCGGAGCATTCAGGATCAGGTTCAAATCTGGGTTTCCATCCAAACCGAGCCATTTGTCTTCGCTCACGAAGGAATAGTTACCCATGAGGCGGAATTGGGTATTCACCAGGTATTCGAATCCGAGATCGACACCGAAGTAATCGATTTCACCGAAGTTCCGGTAGGTCAACATCACCGCATCGCGGTTGAAAGCTTCTTGCGGGCTGACGACACCAAGCGGTAGACCGGAGAGACCGGTTCCTACGGCAGTTGCGGTCGGACCTGGATTCGGTACGCCAGCTGCCGTGAAGTAGGCGGTCAAATAGTTGATGAATTCGACACGGTTAATAAAGACGTTCGGGGTTTCCACAACAAGAGGACCTACGAAGTTCTCCGCCTTGGTGAAGTACACATCCGCGCTCAACAGCAGTTTGTTATTGATGATGCCTTTGTAACCCACTTCAAACGTGTTGTAGATCGTCGGCTTGATGGCCGCGATATTGTTCACATCCGAAACGGGATCAAACGAGCCGGTTCCTGTGTTCAAGCGGCGCATGTTGAAGCCGACAGTCATGCCGATGTTGCTTGGAACTGGAGCGTTGGCACCGAGTGCGGGGCTGCCCGTTGCGGCACCGATGAGGTTACGGATGATGCCCCAAGCCACTGGATCGCTGGTGCCGAAGTTCAGCTGACCAGCCGCAGGTGCGAAATTGGATACCCAAACCGGATTGCCGTTCGCATCACGTGCGAATGTGAATCCATTTTTAGGAACACCTTGTGCCCGAACACCTAATGTGTAGAACGATCCGATCGGAATACGAGCCGCTTCCAGATCCAAGAACAAGTTGTTCGAGCTTGGCGTGCTGAAGGAGCGGTTGTAGGTCAAACGGAAGTTGTGATTCTGGATCGGACGATACACGATGGCCGCACGTGGCGAGAACACCGGATCGTTCAATTCGGAGTGCTGATCCACACGGAACGACGCCAATAGATCCAAATTATCTGTGACACGGTATTTCGTCTGCAGATAGCCACCGAACTCTTGGTAGTTGTCTACATCTTCGTATTGGCCGTTCACAGTGCCATCGGTCTGAGGATTCGTTTGGATGTAATCCAAGCCGTACACGAAGTTGAACTTATTCCAATCCGCGGAATGTTGAATCTGACCCACCATCAATGTGGATTTGTCCACAATCGCATTCCCTGTAGGGATGATGTAGGTATCGCCGGAGTTGGAGGCGTTCATGAACGCCTGAATGAAGAAATTGCGCCAGAGGACGCGACCTTGATAGTACGTGTACGTCCAATCAACAGCTTGTCCGGCACCGAGACCGGTCAAATCGATGTTGTTCGATTGGTTGAATCCCGAATTCAGAATCAAGGTCAGGTCATCGCTCATACGGTAGTCTAAGCGGCCATCGAAACCCATTTTCTTGATGTCATAGTCGCGGATACCGATACGGCGACCTCTTTCATCCAACGGACTGTTTCCAGGAGTGGCAAGGTAGCCGTTGCGAGCGTTGATTTCCTGTTGGCGATATGGATTGGAGTCGTCCAGCTCGAACTCCTGAGCCTGCACGTATTGGCCGGAGATCTTGATTCCAAATTTGTCGCTGAACGCGTGTGCGGTACGGAATTGGCCTTTCATGAATCCTTGGTTGCCACCGAACACACTGACGGTGGTTCCGGCGGAGGTCAAGGGCGATTTGGTGAGCATGTGCATCACACCCGAGTTCGTGTTCGGGCCATAGAGAGCGGCACCCGGACCCAATACCAATTCAATCGACTCGATGTCGTCGTTGGTCTGCGGAATGAAGTGCAATGCGTTGGCGCGAAGCGATGGAATGTGGGTGATACGGTTGTCGGTGAGAACCAGCAACGAACCCGAGAAAATGTTGTTGAAGCCGCGTGTCACAACGGTTTGGGAGGCCACGCCTTGTTGGGCCACGTCAACGGCCGTCAAACCCTTCACATAATCAGTGGAGGTGGCGGTAGACACGTTTCGGATGTCGCGGGACGTGACCACTTGGATGGACGCCGGGGCTTCCGTCACTTTTTCCTGCGCTTTGGAAGCGGAGATGACCACAGGGTTCAAACTCACACCGGGTGTCAACTCAATATTCAATGTCGTTGATTGACCACTGGTTATTGAAATTCCGGTGATGGTTCTGTCGTTGTAACCCACATAGCTGATGCGGGCCGAGTACGTGCCCGCAGGCAGGTTGGAGAAGTTGAAATGGCCATCCAAACCGGAGTTGGCACCTCTGGAAATCGACCCATCCGAGCTGGATAGTAGGATGTTTGTTCCAGACAGCAACTCGCTGGTGGAAGCATCAGTCACAGTACCATGTAGGGATCCCTGGGCGAAAACCTGGGTGATGCCGACGCATAGTACCAAAACCAAGAAGAGTTGAAACGACTTCAAATTCATAAGGGAGACCGTTAGGTTATTGTGATGTATAGCACTGGAAAACCGCTTCCAATCGAAGAAAATACGTCCATTACGCCGTATGTCAAATCATTTATTACACCGTTCATGAAATGAACGACCGGTTAGTGCCGTACCTTCGGAGATGGATTCGGTACAAGAATGGTTCGACAGCCCGTTATACGAAACCCTCTATGCGCATCGCGACGACGAGGAAGCCCGCCAACTCAGCGCACTGATCGCACGCCTGTACCCGCCGGAATCGTATCCGGAAGTCTTAGATCTGGCCTGCGGAAGAGGTCGCCATACGCTCAATTTGGCGCGCTTGGGTTATGACATGACTGGATTGGATTTATCACCACGTGCAACCGACATCGCCAAAGAACGGCTTCAAGCGGATGGGCACCGCGCCCGGTTCTTCACCGCCGACATGCGGTTTCCGCTGCCCTATCGCTTCAACGGCATCGTGAACCTGTTCACCTCATTCGGATATTTTGAGCGCGATGAAGACAATATCACCGTACTGGGATCCATTCGGACCATGCTCAAGCCCGGTGGTTTTTTAGTGATGGATTACCTGAACGCCGATTGGGTTCGGGAGACGTTGGTCCCGGAAGAAACGGGAACCCTTCCGGGGATGGAGTATTCGATTCGTCGGTTCATCCGTGGCGATATGGTGCACAAGGAGATTCTCATCACCAAAGACGGTCGTGAGACATTGCGCTTCCGCGAGCAGGTGAAATTGCTGGATGCGGATTGGTTCAGGGAGCAGTTGCGCGCGAAGGGCATCACGATCCATGCCCTGTTCGGTGATTACGAAGGGGCGGGTTACGACGCGTCGGGATCGCCTCGCCTGATCATTTCTGCGTCTCTTTGAAGACTTCCTCGAACCCGTGTGGCGGATGGTCGAGCGACCACGTTTCGAAATAGAACAACCGTTCGCTTCGGGCCCGTTTCGCATTGATGCTGAAAAATCGGAATTCCGGCCCGATGAACGGCTTGAAGCAATGAAACAGCGAATCGTAGATGTTGTTTAGTGAAAACAGATGGAAATCGACGCCATGATGGGCTTTTTCCAAGTACAACGCGATATGGCCGTTGTGAAGCACTTCGAGCAAGTCGCCGATCTGTTCTCGCAGTCCCTGCCGATTCGATAAGCCGGGCAGCGGACATACGAAGGAGTCGTTCATCACCGCCACGATCGAGGTATCGCTTGGGGCCTGCTTCACCAATTCCCATAAATCCGGGTTCGTGGCTCCATCGCTGCGAAGGAAATATTTGGCATGAAGCGCGATTTGCAGCGCGTAGCAGAATTCCCGATAGTGGGAAAGGGTGCTCAGACCGAATGTCGGACCGGCAAGGTCGGTGGATGTCAGGTAAAAGCGGGAATAGGTCTGGGTCGGCTTCAGGAAATCATCCAAGGTCGATGTTTTGGATGGCTTGACAGGTTGACCCGGAGCTTGAAGCTGCTCGAGCACCATGTCGTGCTCGAAAAAGAGTTTGAATAGTTGCATGTCGTAAAATAGAAAGGCCTCGCCGGTAAACCGACGAGGCCTTTTGGGAATTCAGAAGAAATCCGGGATTTAGAGCGCGGTCGCGATCACAAGAGCGACAACCGAGATCAGTTTCAACAGGATGTTCAAGGATGGACCTGAGGTGTCTTTCAACGGATCACCGACGGTATCGCCCACAACCGCCGCTTTGTGCGGTTCAGAGCCTTTGTAGTACATCTGGCCGTTGATTTCCACACCGGCTTCGAACATCTTCTTGGCATTGTCCCAAGCTCCGCCTGCGTTGGCTTGGAAAATGGCCATCAACACACCGGTAACGGTCACACCGGCAAGCAAGCCACCGAGGGCTTCTTTGCCGAACATCGGTGCGAAACCGATGATGACAGGAACGGTCACGGCGAGCAATCCAGGAAGAACCATTTCGCGAATGGCTGATTTCGTGGAGATTTCCACGCATTTGCCATATTCGGCGGATCCGTCAGCGGCACGGAAGGTGTCTTGATCGGCTTGGCTCCAGGTATCCATCTCTTTGCCTTCGTTCTTACGCATGACGGCGAGAGCGGCTTTGAGGGGTGGAATCTCGTTGAATTGGCGACGTACTTCGTGGATCATCGCCATGGCGGCGCGTCCTACGGCACCCATCGACAAGGCGGAGAACACGAAGGTGAGCATCCCACCGATGAACAAGCCGGCGATCACGTTCGCTTTCGATACATCGATCGTCGCGATGTTGGCAGCCGTCATGTACGCGCCGAAGAGGGCCAAGGCGGTAAGTGCGGCAGAACCGATAGCGAAGCCTTTTCCGATAGCGGCAGTGGTGTTACCCACGGCATCCAAACGGTCGGTGCGCTGACGCACTTCTTTCGGAAGCTCGGACATTTCGGCGATACCACCGGCGTTGTCTGAAATCGGTCCGTAAGCATCAACCGCAAGCTGGATACCCGTGTTGGCCAGCATCCCAACAGCGGCGATGGCGATGCCATACATGCCCGCGAAGTGGTAGGCTCCGATGATCGCAAACGCGATGATCAGAACTGGAATACCCGTCGACATCATACCCGTTTGCAAACCAGCGATGATGTTGGTCGCGGAACCCGTCAAGGATTGACGAGCGATGTCCAATACCGGCTTTTTGCCATATCCGGTGTAATACTCGGTCACGACCCCGATCGCCACACCGGAGATGAGTCCGATGATGGTGGCGAAGAACACGCCATTGGCGGTGTAATAACCAGAGAACGAGGTGGACAGCGGATCTGCGAAGTACCAGGACTCAGGAAGGATCGCTTTGATGATGAACCAAAACGCGACAACCATTACGGCTGCGGAACCGAATTCGCCGATGTTCAAGGCGCGTTGCGGGTCGCCACCTTCTTTCACTTTTACGAAGAAGGTTCCACCGATTGAAATCAGGATGCCGGATGCGGCCAAGAACAATGGAAGCAGGATGCCTGCGAGCGGATCGAAGGCTCCAGCTGTGAACTCAGGAACCGTCATGAACACGGCGCCCAATACCATGGCTGCGATGATCGAACCGACGAAGGATTCGAACAAATCGGCGCCCATACCGGCTACGTCACCTACGTTGTCGCCAACGTTATCGGCGATGGTGGCTGGGTTGAGGGGGTGGTCTTCCGGGATGCCGGCTTCCACTTTACCCACAAGGTCAGCGCCCACATCGGCTGCTTTGGTGTAGATACCGCCGCCTACGCGTGCGAACAATGCGATGGAAGAAGCGCCAAACGAGAAACCGGTGATGATGGTAATCACTTTGTTCACATCGGTGATGGTTTCAACACCGAACATGGAGCTGTAGACCATCAAAAGGATGCTCAAACCGAGCACGCCCAAGCCTACGACGGCCATTCCCATCACCGAACCACCTGTGAAGGCGACGTTCAATGCGGCTCCCAGGCTCGTGCGAGCGGCGTTGGCCGTACGTACGTTCGCCTTGGTGGCCACTTTCATACCGATGAAGCCAGCCAATGCGGAGCAAAGCGCTCCAACGACGAAGGACAGAGCAATCAACGGTGAGGAGTTCTCCGTGTTCGCGCCTTGGATAGCCAGTAAAACAGCGACGACCACAACAAAAATCGCCAAAACGCGATATTCAGCACGAAGAAAGGCCATGGCGCCTTCCGAGATATGTCCGGCGATTTTAGCCATTTTCTCGGTACCGACCTCTTGCTTGCTCACCCAACTAGCTCTGTAGAAGGTGAAGAGCAGCGCGATCACGCCGGCTGCCGGGATTAGATAAATTAGTTCAGACATGTGACAGGTGTTTGGTTTAGGTTTGGTTGATTGAAACTCAATTATAGGTATTCATCGTGGTGACGATACCTTCGCGGATGAAACATAAGACGGCATCGACCGATCGATCCACTCCAGCCTGAACCGCATCCTGATCGTCAGGGTTGAATGCGGATAGAACGTAATCAGCTTGTCTTCCTCTTGGGAAGTCGCTGCCGATACCGAATCGTAGTCTGGGGAATTGATCGCTGTTCACAGTAGTGATGATGCTGGACAGACCATTATGGCCCCCATCGCTGCCGGAAGAGCGGATTCGCACCTTCCCGACGGGTAAATTCAGATCATCTGTGACGACCAGACAATCCATCAGGGCAATATCGAAAACTTTCAAGGCTTTCGAAACCGCCTGTCCGCTCAGATTCATATAGGTGGTAGGAAGCACCAAAGCCACTTTCCGGCCTTTGTGACTTCCCGTGGCGACCATGAACGGACCTTTGCCAGGTTGGAACCGGATACCCAGTTTCTCCGCGACCTCAAATAAAACATGGAACCCGATGTTATGTCGGGTTCCATCATATTCCGGGCCGGGATTACCCAATCCGACAATCAACGTCATGCGGATCAGGATTCAGCTGATTCGCCTTCCGTAGCCTCGGTTGCGGCTTCTTCCGTCTCTTCAGCAGGCTCGCCGCCTTTCACGCCGCCTTTAGGCGAACGAACCATCACGATCGTACGCTCAGGTGCGATTTGCGGGATCAAACCTTGCAATTGCAGGTTTTTCACACGCAACGACATGCCCATGCGCAATTTCTCAATGTTGATGTTCAATTCAGCAGGCAAAGCCGATGGCAAGGCTTTCACTTTGATGGTGCGTACCGATTGGTACAAACGTCCACCCTCGATCACACCAGGAGCGGTTCCGATCAAACGGATCGGGATGACCACGGTCACTGGGGTTTTGTCGTTCGTTACCAAGAAGTCGATGTGGATCGGCTTGTCGGTCACAGGATGGAACGATGCTTTTTTGAGCAAGGTCACAAATTCGCGTCCGTCTTCAAGTTTGATGTTGAAGAATTGAAAGCTTTTGACTTTCAGGATGCGTTCGATATCGAGCAGGCGAACAGAGAAGTGTACGTTCTCGGTCACCGTTGGTCCGTATAAGACGGCAGGTACACGTTCTTCAGAACGCACCGACGCAGAAGCTTTGCTGCCAAGCTCACGCGGGTACCCGGTCAAGTCTACGGTTGTTGGTTTTTCCATTGTTTTTTTATGGGTTGGTTAGTCGTCAAACAGAGTGCTGATCGAATCGTCCGTGAAAATTCGACGGATCGAGTCAGCAAATATCTCCGCCACGCTCAACACCTTGATCTTCGACGAGGGCCGCTTCAGCGGAACCGTGTCGGTCACAAGCATGAGGTCGATGGGAGAATCTTCGATTCGCTGATATGCCGGACCCGACAGGATCGGATGCGTGCATGCGGCGATGATTTGCTTGGCACCTCGTTCGCGAAGCGCGGAAGCCGCGTTCGTGATGGTGCCTGCCGTGTCGATCATGTCATCGACCAGCAGAATATTCTTGTTTTCAATCTCACCGATGATGTTCATCACTTCGGCGACATTTTGCTGGGGGCGACGTTTGTCCACAAACGCCAATCCCGCATTCAACCGCTTCGAGTAGGAGCGGGCCATTTTGAGGCTTCCCACATCCGGAGCCACCACAACCAAATTGTCGATGGGATTAATCGACAGATATTCCACGAAAATGCTGCTCGCGTAGATGTGATCGAGCGGAATGTCAAAAAATCCTTGGATCTGAGGTGCATGGAGATCCATCGTTAACACACGGTCGGCGCCGGCGGTGGTCAAGAGGTTCGCCATCAGTTTGGCAGCGATGGAAACGCGTGGCTGATCTTTTCGATCCTGACGCGCATAGCCGAAATAAGGAATCACAGCCGTTACCCGATAGGCGGAAGCGCGCTTGGCGGCATCAATCAACAACAGAAGCTCGACCATGTTGTCGCCGGGAGGGGGCGTGGATTGGACAATGAACACATCCACACCGCGAATGCTCTGTTGGAATTTGCAATAGAGCTCGCCGTCGGAAAAGTTTTTGATGGTCACTTCACCAAGGTTGGTGCCATAGTGCTCCGCCATCGCCCTCGCCAGGGCGATATTACTTCTACCCGCAAAGATGGCTAAGGGCTTTTCCACAGTTGCCCGGGGAGGATTCGAACCCCCACGTACGGTACCAAAAACCGCTGTCCTACCATTAGACGACCGGGCAATACACACTTCTTGCGAAGACCCCAAAATTATCAAGTTTCAACCGATATGTCAAGAACGGATGAGTGTTTGCATGATCTTACATTCTGAGCATCCCGATTTGCGGCATCGTTCACGCAATTGCCATGTGGTTCCGGACGATTTTCCGACGATGGAATCCGGAAATCCCGCATCCCTGAAGGGGGCGGATACCGCGTTTGGCACCTTCCAAGCCCGTTCCATCCACGATTTGAAGATCTGATGCTCGCGCTGCCGATCTCCGGACCATTGTGCGAAAAGCGATGCGGCGGGCAGCCAGGCGTTTCGATACAACACGGTTTTCCGCTCCTGTCCGAGCTCAAGTCGGCTGGTCAAGGCGTCCCAATCGACAGATTGAGGCTCGAGTCCCTGCAACCGATACCAGATCAAAGCGGCTTGAGTGACGCGTTTGAGAGGCTGGTTGTCGGGTCTCGATCCGCTTCGGTCCCATCGGGGAGAATCGATCTGACCAAATGCCAGTTGTTGGAACGACATCACCGCTTCGTCGGGTGTGGAGAAGAGCGGACGTGCGTGCTCCATCCTGTCGTGCAATTCGCACATGGGGCCGCGGTTCAAGGAGATTCCAAGCACATCGAAGCAGGCTTTTCGGAACATTCGAACCCATCCCACACTGAGCCCGAGGTCGGAATCGTAAAAGGCGAGCAGATCCTGCTGTTTTTTGTCGAAGTATTTGGATTCGGCTTCCCGGAATTGGAAATCGATCACATCTTGTGGAACCCGCTCAATTTGGCCGTGACACGCCAATTTCCAGCGGAACGAAGATGGACGAAATAAATCTGGCAGGTGTGCGGTGACGTGCGGAAACAGCACCAATGTCGGTGCGAACGTTCCGTCTTGGCGCCGTACCGGAGCGGCATGCTCGGGCATCAACACCACGTGCAGAATCACATTGTTGTAGGCCGGGTCTTGCTGATGTCGATGATGATACCAGTCTCGGCACCGTACATGCAGCTCGATGTCGCCTTCCCACCGCATTTGGTCGAGGGAAATGGTGGCGTGCCTGAAATCAGGCCCATCGCCTACGTGAAGAGCTCCGGATGAGAGAATCCGAAGGGGGATGCCTTCCGTGGTTGTCAGAAAATCGGATCGAAAAAGACGCTCTGCCCATACGCGATGGAACAGAGCTTCGGTCATGCGTTGCCGGTCAGAACATCGTTTTCATCGAGTTCGATGTTGGTCGTTGCCGCGTACAGATCAGGGAAATTGCGTTTCATCTCCTTCGAAACGTCGGCTTTGACCTTACGACCTTGTTGGGCCACGTATTTGGCCATATCGTTGGATTTTCTGCGGATCGTTTCGCGATTGTCGCGACCGGATTGTGGGGATACGAGCAAGCCCAATGCGACTCCTCCGAGGAACGCACCGGCCGCTACGACGAGGTAGGGAATGGTTTTGGATGCCATGATGGTGATGATAGTTTTGTTCGTGTTGTCTCTCTGTAACGTACTGAATCTTGGAATCTTTTGCGAAACTTTTCGAGGAACAAGGAGAGGAAAATCATGTATATTTACAGACGCTTACACAAGATGAGACGCTCAACGATTCCATTTTTGCTGGTTCTCACGATGACACTCGGGTTTCAATCCGCAGTGCTCACATCGTTTCGTGCCGAACTCAATCCGACCAACACCTCAGAAGTCTCCCTCAAATGGACGATTTCGCAAGCAGACCAGGTCGTGGGGTTCCGAATCCAACGCAGTTTGCGCAACGAGCAGAGTTATGATGTGATCCATGCGATCCAAGTGAACCCTGGAGATGTGCCATCCTCAGGACGCGACTACGAATTCGTCGATCGAAGCGTGTTCAAACCTGGTGATGCCGGCGATGCGGTGTTCTACAAACTCTTCATCGATTACAGAAACGGTTCTGTCGAAGAGAAAGGGCCGGTTTCCGTCAATTACACATCGACGGCCATCCGCCGCACCTGGGGTAGCATCAAATCGATGTTCCAATAATCCGAGTATGGCTACACGGTTGGAATTGATGCCCAAAGCCCACATGCAACGGGCGATCAAACGCATGGCCTACCAGATTGTCGAAGACCATAAAGGCACGGCTCCCATTCAGATTTATGGCATCCACGTGCGCGGGTTCAGTTTGGCAGAGACATTGGTGGAGGCGCTGACCCCAATCACCACTCAGCCCATCGAACTGTTCCGAATTGAAAACACCCCGATCGTACCGAATGTCAAAGCGTATGTGGTCGTGGTCGATGATGTGCTGTTCAGCGGGAATACCATGTTGAACGCGATCAAGTTGCTCACACAAACTCATGTGCCCGCCGTGTTGAGAGTCGCAGTTTTGGTGGATCGTGGCCACCGCCAGGTTCCCATCCATCCCGATTTCACCGGATTGAATTCTCCCACGAAATTCAATGAGCATGTCGTGGTGACGCCCGAAGCGGTGGTTTTACAGCGCGATTAGCCGTATTTTTCCCGATCAATAGGGGTAAGGCACCAGATCGCATGAACATCATTATCATCTCATTCATCATGCTGTTAAGCGTTGCACAACTCGGTTTCGCACAGACAGATTCAACGGAAGCCTATTCACCTTGGAAGAACAGTTGGATCGGAACATTGAACGGGGCGCAAGCCCAGTATCGAAATTGGTCACAAGGTGGCGTGAACACACTTGCGGTCACAGCTGGAACACGGTTCACCTCCCGCTATGAACATGAACGCTACGTGTTGGATCATGTGACGAGCTTGAAATATGGCCGGGCTCGAATCAATGGCAATGAAGGTCGTAAGACGGACGATGAAATCCGCATCCGGAACCAAGTAAGCCGTCAATTCAACGATAAACAATTCTCATTGATCGGACAGTTGAATTTCGACACCCAATTCTACGAAGGATATGACAAAGCGTATCTGAATGTGGTGTCAACGTTCATGTCACCGGCATACATCACGGAAACGGTCGGTTTCGCGTACACGCCCGAAAAGAACACCCAGTTCAATGCCGGTTTGTCGCTCAAGCAGACGATTGTTCGAGACACGACCTTATCACCCCGCTACGGACTCAAGCCAAACACCTCCTTTCGCAATGAAGGCGGAATTTCGTTGGGAATCCGGATCACGCGCGATGTCATGACCAACGTAAGCTATGCCGGCTCGGCTGATACGTTCACCAATTTTCTACGTCCCGTCTCCAGTACAGTCGTCAAGATCAACAACGATTTCGTTGGTAAAATCAACAGCTTTTTAACGACCAATATCCAACTTGCCTTCATCTTCGACGACAACGTGACCAAAGATCTGCAAGTGAAACAAGTGTTATCGGTCGGGTTCAGTTACACCATTCTCTGAACATGAAGGATCTTCTGACACAGGCCTTATCCGATCTGGATGATTGGAAGCGGATGTGGCCTGATGATGCGGATGATCCTTTGATTCAAGCTTCGATGGGTGCGGCGCCTGCCGTGATGAACGAACTTGCGGAGCGTCTGAAGGGGAATTACCCGTTTCATTCCCCATTTTACGCCGGACAAATGCTGAAGCCTCCACATCCTGTCGCTTGGGCGGCGTATGCGTTGGCGGCCAGCATCAACCCGAACAACCATGCGTTGGATGGGGGTCCGCCGACGTCGGAGATGGAAAAAGAGGTGATCCGCGAACTGGGAGCCTTGTTTGGTTTCGAGCAGCCGTTGGGACATCTCACCAGTTCCGGAACCATCGCCAATCTGGAAGCCTTGTGGATCGCGTCGAAATGCGCACCAGGCAAAGCCGTTGCGTTTTCTGCGGATGCGCATTACACGCATCAGAGGATGTGCGAGGTCTTGGGCTTGCGGTATGTGATCTTGGAAGATATCCGGGATGTGGTGAATCATCCGGACATCGGTACCGTGGTAGTGACGTTGGGTACCACCGGCCTCGGACGCGTGGAGCCTCTGCATGAAATCCTTTCCTATTGCCAAGAAAAAGGCATCAGAATCCATGCGGATGCGGCCTATGGCGGGTTCTTCAAACTATTGGGTGGCGCTGCTTGGGACGTTCTTGGCGAGGTGGACAGTTTGGTCGTGGATCCACATAAGCATGGAATGCAGCCGTATGGATGCGGATGTGTGCTATTCAAAGATGCGTCGGTCGGGCGATTTTATAAGCACGATTCGCCGTACACCTATTTCTCATCGGATGAGCTTCATTTGGGCGAAATCAGCCTCGAATGCTCGCGCGCGGGCGCGGCGGCGGCGGCGCTGTGGGCCACGATGAAGGTGATGCCATTTGAAAACGACCGTGGCCTCGGCCCAATTCTGAGCGCGTGCCGCGCCGCCGCCCAGGCGCTGGCCGGCCGGCTTGAAGCCTCGGGGCGTTTCGACATTCTGGAAGCTCCGCAATTGGATATCGTGGCGTACCTGCCCCGGACGAGCCGGCCCTTGGCCAGCGCCATATCCGCCGCGTCGGATTCGATCTTCGAGCAGGGGATGTCTGCCGGCGCGCAGGGCATCTGGATAAGCAAATACCGTGTTCCGACGCGGCGGATCGCCGCGCTCCGCCCCGGGCTCATCGCCGACACCGAATTCACCACCGTGCTGCGCAGCGTGATGATGAAGCCATCGCATCTGACCCATGTGGATCAGATCGCGCAGCGTCTAATCGATATCGAATTGGATGCCTTGAGCTAACGGCAAGGTCGCGCCCCAGTTGATCGTATTCGTCTGCCGGCGCATGTAGACTTTCCAGGCATCGGAACCGGATTCACGTCCACCTCCTGTTTCCTTCTCGCCTCCGAACGCTCCGCCGATTTCCGCTCCGCTCGTTCCGATGTTCACGTTCGCGATGCCGCAATCGGATCCGGTCGCACTTAAGAACCGCTCCGCTTCGCGCATGTTCAGGCTGAAAATCGCCGAGCTCAAACCTTGAACCACGCCATTTTGTATGGCAATGGCTTCATCCAAATGATCGTATTCGATCAAGTATAAAATCGGTGCGAAGGTCTCATCCTGCACCACTGGATACTCGTTTTTCGCGATGCAGATCGCCGGACGCACATAATTTCCGTCAATCACCTCACCGCCATACACAACGGTTCCACCGCTTTTTTTCAACTCGGACAGCGCGTTCTGCATCGCATCCACAGCCAATTTATCGATCAGCGGACCAACCAAGGTTCCTGTTTCCAAAGGATTTCCGATCTGGATGTTCTGATAGATTCCAACCAAGCGGTCTTTCACTTGATTGAAAATGGACGAATGCACGATGAGACGGCGTGTGGAGGTGCATCGTTGTCCGGCTGTTCCAACCGCACCGAAAACGGTGGCACGGATCGCCATTTCGATATCGGCATTCGGCGTGATGATGATGGCATTGTTGCCACCCAATTCCAACAGGGTACGTCCCAGGCGCGAACCGACCACCTGTGCCACTTGTTTGCCCATGCGGATGGATCCGGTAGCCGAAACCAACGGAACGCGGGAGTCGGACGTCATCCATTCGCCGACTTCACGATCGCCGGTGATTAGATTGAACACACCTTCAGGCACATCATTTTTCTTCAACACATCCACGATGATGTTATGGCAAGCCACAGCGCAGAGAGGCGTTTTTTCGGAGGGTTTCCAGATCGTCACATCACCACAGACGGCGGCGATCATCGCGTTCCAGCTCCATACCGCGACTGGAAAGTTGAATGCGGAAATGACGCCGACCACACCCAGCGGATGCCATTGCTCATACATCCGGTGATCCGGACGCTCAGAATGCATGCTCAGACCATACAACTGGCGGGAGAGTCCGACCGCGAAATCGCAAATGTCGATCATCTCTTGAACTTCACCCAAGCCTTCCTGGACAATTTTGCCCATTTCGAGGGAGACCAAATGACCGAGCGCTTCTTTTTTCTCGCGCAGGGCGTTTCCGATCTGACGGATGATCTCCCCCCGTTTCGGCGCCGGCATGCTGCGCCACACGGCGAAGGCCTTGGTGGCTTCAGCCATCACGACATCGTATTCGGCACGGGTGGTTTCGGAAACGGTTCCGATCAGGCTACCATCCGCCGGTGAATAAGACGCTCTTTTTTTGGCATTTGGGGCGGCAAAAAAACGGGTTCCGGTGCTGGTTCCGGGGTTGTCGGCTTTCAAGCCGAGCGATTGCAAAGGATTGGATGTCATGGCATTTGGCGAAGTTGTTTAGACAGGAAAGATAGGGAATCCTGCCGTCAGAACCGGAACCGGACCGTCATATCGATGTTCGGAAACACCCTGGTCACAGGTTTTCGCTCCGCCCGCATGAAAGCGGCACGCACCTCTTCCGGATACGTGGTGTAGAGCTTGGTTCGGGTTTCTTGCACCTGATACCAGCCTTGGACATGGATTTCTTGTCCATTGCCGAACGGCCACAGAACCCGCACCACCGGACCGAATTGGACCGTCGTAAGCAATCCGGTAGCCGTGCGCGACACATCCCCACCAACCATGGGTATTGTTTGTGTGGCGCGGATGAGAAAATCCGTTTTGTGGAAATACCTCATTCCGATGGCGATTTCACCGAAGCCACTGACTTTGCGGATCTCCACTTTTCCGTCGTAGGTGATCAAGGTGTCGATCGGCAGTTCTCGGAACTCTTTCCAGAACAATTTTCCGATCCGCAACTCACTTCGCGATCCTTGGAAACCGATATGCCAGTTGGGGATGAACCGGTAGTCGACATCCGTGCTCATCACCAGTTCCCGGGCAGACTGGTCGTTGTTTTGCCTCCCTTCCAATTCATAATCATCGACCGTATAGTTGGCGCGAATCAGAAAAAACGTGCGCCAGTGTATGGCGGATGTGGGCTGCCAGACAAATTCCGGCATCAAGCGAAGCGACCGCCTCCAATTGTTTTCGATGCTCCGTTCGGCGAACAGATACACATAATGATAGGCTTCGCCGGCGGTGGTAAAGACGGTTTCGAAGGTGTCGGAAAATCGAAACCGATTGGTGGTTCGGAACAGTAACGAAAGCTCGTCGCGATCGTCCGGGTTGGTTTCGGGAGTGTCGTATCGAAGGATGGATGCGCTTGTGAACACGGACATCATATGCCGCTCCGACAATCTCATATCCTGGTTGGTGAACAGCTCGAACCGGTTTTGTGTGAAATTCGAATTGGTGAGGATTTCGGAGCGCCGGCGGACCTGATCCTGCGGCAGATCTTGGGTATCGGTGAGGCGGGAATCGCGGATTCCCACTCCGATCGCCATTCCTAAGGTGGATTTCAGACGCTCGCCTTGTCGCGAAATCAAGACCCGTGTATCCACCGCTTGGCGCAACGTACGGGAATTGAATAAGGGAACTTCGGAAATCTCGCCCATCGTGCGGTTTTGCATCAGGCGCAAATGATTGAGCGCTTCCACATCCAATTCTCCGGTCCATCGTTTCGCGATGGGAAATCGGGATCGGAATCGGACCAAGGTCGTGTCGATGCGGATGGATTCGATGGTGTTCAGTTCCAAATATCCATCCCGGCGGGAAATTCCGTGTTGCAGGGCCGCATCCAGCTGAAATCCTTGGTTGCGGTACCCCATGTCAGCTTCATAGCGGGTAGTGACATATTTCCTGGGCTGGATGTCGGCGATTTCAAGAAAAATACTCGGTGATAGGCGGAATCCGTCGGCGGGTTGGAGATCGGGCGTCCAAGCTTTCAAGCCGTAGATGAAGCCTTGGTCGGGGGAACGGTTGCGGCTGTCCGACATCACACCGAATTGAGTGCGTACGAACAGCAGATTTCCGGGGCGGAATTCGATGCCCGCCAGGGCCACATCCTGTCGGGTTTTGGTGGATGTGAACTCAAAGGAACGCACATCTGCGGCAAACGCGACGCCCGGAATCATCAAGGTGGAAATGCTTAGATCGGACTGCCGGTCGTTCTGGATGTTCTGAGCTTGGTTTCCGAGCAGAAAAAAACGAGAGCCCAATCGATTGGATACAGACAGGTCGAACGCCGGATTCTCATACAAGAAGGTGGATTGTTGACGCCAAAGAACCGCATCGAGCTGACGCTGGAATTGGGTTTCACCGAACAGGCTTTGCGCGGAACCGACGACCGGAGCAAGAAAGAAAAAAAAGAAGAGGTGGAAGTGGCGACGCATAGCTCGCGCAAAGTACAAAAATGGCTACATTCCGGTATGCTGAGCCGACAAAAACGCGCCGATATCCGCAATCTCGCTCGAAAATCTTACCGCATTGAAGCGGGTCGGTTCATCGCCGAAGGTCAGCGCACCGTAGAGCAGATCATCCGGAACGGAAGGATTAACGTCGATACCATTCTGACGGATGGCCGGGCGGTCGACAGTGGCTCCATCCCTGTACTGTCTTTGACCAAAGACGCCTTTTCCGAAATCAGCGAAACGGAAACCTCGCAAGGTGTGATTGCGGTCTGCCGGATTCCCGACGCGGTTACGGTCGGAGAACTTTGTGCGAAACCGGGAGTCCTCATCGCCCTCGATGCGATTCAAGATCCGGGAAATCTCGGCACGTTGTACCGCACGGCGGCGTGGTTTGGCGCAACCGGCTTTTTGATTGGCACCGGAACCACGGACCTGTTCCAACCCAAAGTGGTGCGAAGCACAGCCGGCGCCACAGGGATGATCCCGTATGCATTGGGAGCCTTGACCTTGCAACTTCGGGAGGCAGCGGCCGCCGGACGCGACATATTGATTCTGGACGGCGGCGCGGGCTCGATATCCCTGAATGAGGTTCGTCCGTCAAAAAACGCCGTCATCGTGATCGGGAACGAAGGAAACGGGGTGTCGGAAGAGGTCTTGGCCTTGCCTTTCCAACGAGTTCGAATACCCGGATACCCCGATCGTGTCGAAAGTTTGAATGCCGCTATTGCAGGTTCCATCGCTTTGTATCATTTTCATGCCCATAACGCTCTTTGAATCCATACCAGATGCCCAAAAAAGCAACCACCCGCAGCGCTAAGAAAATCTTCGTGCTGGACACTTCGGTGATTCTCTATGACTTCAATGCCATCTACAACTTCCAGGAACATGACGTCGCTCTACCGATAACGGTACTCGAGGAGGTCGACACATTCAAAAAGGGCAACACGATGTTGAACTTCCATGCCAGGGAGTTCATCCGGAATCTGGATAAACTATCGCATAAGAATCTGATGCAGAATTGGATTCCATTGGATGGTCCGACGCACGGAAAATTGCGAGTCTTGGTGGATGAGGGCTCGAAAGTGGATAGCAGCGCCGCGTTCGGAGTTCATAAGAACGACCACCGCATCTTGAATACGGCGATGCGTCTGGCCGAGACGGAGAAAGATCGACATGTTGTTTTGGTCACCAAAGACGTGAACCTGCGTCTGAAGGCGCGTGCGCTGAATTTGCCGGCTGAAGATTATGAGACCGGTAAGGTGAAGGATGTGGAGCACATGTTCACCGGGAAGATGGACGTGAAGGTGAAGAATCCGGAGGTGATCAACCGCCTGTATGTGAACGGATTTCTGGAAGTGAGTGACGTGATGAAAACGAAGCCCATTGCCAACCAGTACATTTCATTGCACAACGACAAAGTGACCGCGCTGGCCTATTACAATGCGCAAACCAGAAAAATCGAGCGGGTGGCGAAAGAAGTGGCGGCGAGCATCCGTGCCCGAAACGCCGAGCAGACCTTCGCCTTGCATGCGATCATGAATCCGGATGTGTTGCTGGTCACCATTTCAGGTTCGGCGGGTACCGGAAAAACGTTGTTGGCCCTGGCCGGCGCGTTGGAGCAACGCCGCGATTTTCGGCAGATTTTCCTGGCTCGACCGATCGTGCCCCTCAGCAACAAAGATATCGGGTATCTGCCTGGCGACATCAAATCGAAGATCAATCCTTACATGCAGCCATTGTGGGATAACCTGAGCTTCATCAAAAACCAGTACGGCGAGAAGGACAAGGAATACAAGAAAATCGAAGAGTTGGTGGAGCAGGAAAAGTTGCACATCGTGCCGCTGGCGTACATCCGCGGTCGCAGTTTATCCAACATCATTTTCATCGTGGATGAGGCTCAGAACCTCACGCCTCATGAAGTGAAAACCATCATCACACGGGCTGGTGAAAACACGAAAATCATTTTCACTGGAGATATTTTCCAGATCGATACGCCGTTTCTGGATGCGCAGTCCAATGGCTTGTCGTACCTGATCGATCGCATCAAAGACAATCCCTTGTATGCGCACGTGACCCTGGAAAAAGGGGAGCGTTCGGAATTGGCCAGTTTGGCCAGCCACCTGCTCTAAGTCACATTCACGACTTCTAACTGATTCACGGCGCGACCCAAAAATCGCTCTGCGAGCAGTTGGAACCGTTGTGGCTTGTCGCTCACGTAACAGTCGAGGGTTCCCTTTCCGGACTGGTTGCGTAATTCGGATGTGCGCAACGTGGTGTCGACCAATTCCGCAACCGCATCCGCCGAATCGATGATTTCTACGGTTTTCGGAAGGATGTTCCGGATGGAGTCTTTGAACAAGGGATAATGCGTGCAACCCAGGATGATGGAATCCAGATTCTTGTCTTTGAAATCGCCCAGATAATGTTCCAAGGTCAATATGGCCACATCGTTGTCGACCCATCCTTCTTCAGCGAGCGGAACCAGCATCGGACATGCTTTTGAGAACACCCTCATCGACGAATCAATCTGTTTGATGGATTGTTCATACGTTCCTGAGCCGACCGTAGCCAACGTTCCGATCACCCCGACCAACTTATTCCGGGAAGAAGCCGCCACAGCGACTTTCGCACCCGCTTCCACCACACCGATCACCGGAATGGGCAAGGCACGCGCCCGGACTTCTTTTTCCGCCGCTGCCGAAACGGTATTGCAGGCGATGACAATCATTTTCACATGGCGTTTCAATAGGAAATCCGTGATCTGAAGCGCATACTCTTTTACGGTTTCGGGTGACTTGATGCCGTATGGCACGCGGGCGGTATCTCCGAAATAGATGATGCGTTCTTCCGGCATGCGCTGCATGATGGATTTGACCACGGTCAGTCCGCCGATTCCCGAATCGAAGACGCCGATCGGCGATTGTTCTGTGAGATTCATGTATAGGAAGGATAACCATTCCAAGGCCTAACGGGCAAGTACCAGAATATGTCTCCACTGCTGATTTTTTGCCCGTGAACTTCCCACCAGATCCGCCACCAGAACATAGATGCCGATCGGTGTTTTTTGTCCATCATCTCGAAGGCCGTTCCACCACCAGTAGCGCCCATTACCCAAAGGGTCATTTTCGCTCAAGGTTCGGATGAGGCGTCCATATCGATCGTAAATCCGCAATCGAACCAAATAATCGGGCTCATCGGCAAGCAAATGGATGGATTGGAGACCACTGAATGGATTCGGGTCCGCCACGATCTTCGCAGAACTGATTGGTTGATTTGGAGTCCGTATGACAGAATTCGGGGCGGCTGGAGTCGCACCGACATCGGATGCGGATGTGGTCCAGTTCGCTTGGATATGAGATTCTACGTAAGGATCGATTTTCTCAAGGCTATATCCGCTCGGCTCGACTCGTTCAGGATGATGCCACGTCGGGTCATATCGCACCGAATCGATCACCAATCCATCGGCGTCCACCACACGGATCGCTTTTCCGCTTTGGGTGAGTGACAAGGTGCTTCGCTGAAATCGCATCGTGGCGGATTCGTTTGTTCCGGGAAAGGCCCGAGCCATCCTTGTGTCCGGCCACGTTCTTGCCGTATCGGCGAACATCGCCAGATAGCCGCCCGATGGAATCCATCGGCGCGCGCTGCTCACCGGCACCATGCGACTCACAGAACCGTTCTTATCCGGCTCCTCGGTGAGGTGAATGCCTTCGATCGATACCGCGAAAGGCATCGGGTTGAACAGTTCGATAAACTGAGGTTGATCCGGTTTGTCGCTGTACCGATCGTTATGAGGTTGATACAGGATTTCGTTGATGAGCAGGGTGCCGAATGCCGATGGCCGACTCACCGGAACCGGACCGATCACCTGCGCGCCCGTTTCGATGGTCAACGCATCGCCATTCGGGATGTCCAGAAACCACGTATCGGCCTGCATCCAATTCACTGGCAAAACGGGAATGAGCACGTCATCCACATACACCCGTACAGCTGGTTCGGGCAGTCGGAATGTTGGGAACCGGATGCGGATTCGGTTTTCAAACACATCCACGATATCAGGATGAGGAAACTCGGAAACGGTCTGATGATGATGGTTTTGCGCCAACCGGCTGTGCGAGGATGGGTGCGCCCTCCAATTGGTGGGATCGTTGGTGAACCCGTCCGGACTCCGTCGTTCGAGGGAAACGGATTCGGGTCCGAACACCCAATGGCTTCCGTATCGAAGGGTGTCGATCAGAGTGCCGTTTGGATGCCGGATTCCGATTCCGCTGGAGGTTTTCGATAACGTGGCCCAGGAGGTGAATTCCGCGTAGGACTGCGGCCGAAGCAGGGCAGGGATATGGAAACCAGGCAGAACCTCGGGTTTTGGCAGCGCCCGGCCGTTCAGCGAGAGTCCCGAAATGTCGAAGATGTGCGGCGTGGGGTTGTAAATTTCGATGAAGGGTTGTGAACCCCACAGGAAGAGTTCATTGAGAAGGATGTGGTGTCGCTCGGGGCGTACATACGTGGCGTGGATGGGGATGAGGGTATCGGGGAGGGCGTTGCCGAAGAGGTCGGAAAGCCGTGTCACCTCCATGGTGAATTCAGAACGGGTTGCCGTGATGACCACAAGATTCGGCTCCCTGAAATCCACCATCAGACCCGCTTCCGCTGATTGAAAACATGGCTCGCAACCGATGGAAGATTCATCCAATCGTCGGGTGAATCGGATCGCGATCTGGTCGGGTTCCTTGATGCCGATGGCCTGGATGAGCAGGGGCGATGTTGGTGGCACTGCGAGGTTGGTTCGACCTGGGGAAAAACCTGGTTCCCAATTCTCGGAATAGGTCGCATCCACCATCACCGATCGCCGTTCATGGGATGTCCCTCGTATCCATACGGATGGATGATATTGAAGGGAATCGATCCGTGCGCCGGTCGCATCAAACAATCGCAATTCATCGGCGGTGGTGCGATTGAATGTCGGATAACGAGTCATGGCGTGATAGGGGCCGTCGCCGTGTGCATCCTTCATCGCTTGGACATCCGCAACCAAAACCAGGAATGCGCCGGGTTCCAGAATCAGATCGGTCGTGCTGATGAACCGATTCGTTTCGCTGCTGGTTTGCCGACGCTGCAACCGCCATTGCTTCAGATTGATGGAGAATCCCGTTGTGTTCTGAAGTTCGACATACCCCGGGCGGCCTTCCACCGGATCAGCATTGAATTCGGTGATGGCGATGGATGGAGGCAGTAGAAAGAGGAAGATCAGGAGGGCGGCCATGAGATAAAAATCAAGGCCGAAGGCTATCCGCCCCCGGCCCAGGATGGACTGTAGTCATGCGCTGTGTTCGGGTTTGGCGTCCGAACCACAAGGTCATATCCTATAAAGGCCGGATTCGGGAAATTCTTACAAAAAAAGCACGGATTCCGGAACGATAGGTCCCGAAAACCATGCTATTGGATGGGTTGTCAGCAATTGGATTCCGAAAAAACTACTTCTTTCTAAGGATCTCCTTTTTCGGTGGTTGATCCTTCAAGGAACCCATCATTTCAGGACGGCCAATCGCCTTATCAATGCCCACAACCACCATCCCGACAAACCAAAATGCCGCGCCTACAATGAAGATGTTACGAATCACAAATAAGAAACCGAGTTGACCAACATCCAGAAACGGATATGGATATACCTCGGTCAAGAACCCCCGGACGATCACATAGAGCAGATAAATGAATGGGAATTTGAGCCATCGAACCGAATCGAACCATTCGAAATCGCCCTTGTCCACCGCAAATCCCCAATGAAGCACATACAAGGTAGGGATGACATAATGAAGAAGGATATCGGCGATGAGATGCCATCCTTGCGGGTTCCATAGGTCATGTAAAAACAAGATATAGACCAAACTGACGATCGTGATGTATACGGTGATCGCCCCGTGAGTGAAGTTGGTGGCGAAATAGCGATGATTCACAAACGTGAGGCTGCTTGCCACAAGCAGGTTGCTCAAAATGGTGAAATAGCTGAAATACATGATGACCACCCCCGGATAGGTAACCCCTTCGGGTGGATGGGCGATCATCAAACCCAACTGTAAGATGAGCGCGGCCCAAGCCAGCACGGCGATCAGTACGCGGATGTGTTGCATGAAAAAAGATAAGGTCGATTGGGGGTAAATCGGCATCTTCGTGTAGTTCAGATATGAAACCACTTCACCTTCTTCCTCTGTTGCTTGCTGTTGTCGGAGGTTGCTCCACAACCTCTACCCAGCCCGATCCCGAACCGGACACGTCCGTTCTTCAGGATGTGCTTTCGATCGATTTGGATCAGCTTCCTTCGTATGCCGTCACCTATCCGGCGCATTACAATGCTGGGGTGTTGAATACGGACAATGAGCCGGCGAACAACCGTGTGACCGATATCGGCGCCACCTTGGGTCGCGTGCTGTTCTACGACAAGCAACTGAGCATAAATGGAACGGTATCGTGCGCATCCTGTCATGGACAAGCCGCGGGTTTTTCCGATACCAATGTGAAGAGTATTGGCTTTGAGGGAGGGCTGACGGATGTGCATTCCATGCGCCTCACCAACACCCGCTTCTATACCGCAAGCACCATGTTTTGGGACAAGCGTGCCGCGAATCTGGAAGCCCAAAGCACTCAACCGATCCGAAACGGTGTGGAAATGGGGTTTGATGCGGCTCACGGCGGCATGGATTCCCTCATCAGCCGAATGGAAGAAATGGATTATTATCCCATTTTATTTGATCGCGTATTCGGGGATGCGACCATCACGGAGCAACGGATCCAGCGCGCATTGGCTCAGTTCGTACGAAGCATGGTATCGGTGAACAGCGCATTCGATACTGGAATCGCGGTGGCAGGTGGAAACGCCAATGTCGACTTCCCCAATTTCACAGCTGAACAGAATCTTGGAAAGCGCATCTTCCTGAATCCCCCGAATGCCGGTGGCGCCGGATGCGCGGGCTGTCACCAACCTCCCACCTTCGCCTTGGCTGCGAATTCGCTTACCAACGGACTCGACATGATGCAAACCACCGTGTTCAAATCACCCTCGCTGAAAAGCGTAGCCTTGGATGGCGCGTTCATGCACGATGGTCGCTTCACCACGCTCGACCAGGTGGTACGCCACTACAACAATGGAGTGATGGGCGGACCGAATCTGGACAACCGACTTCGCGTTCCTGGCGGGATGCAACCCTTGCGCTTGAATCTCTCCGAGACCCAAATCGCCGCGATGGTAGCCTTTCTGCATACCCTGACAGACGAAACCCTTCGTTCTGATGCCAAATTCAGCGATCCGTTCATTCGGAATTAGTCTGCTACTTTTATGGATGTCCTGCGAGCGACCCACATCGCCGAAGGAACTCGACATCTATTTTCCTCCGGCTGATGTGGTCGGAGTATGGGAAACCGTTACGCCCGCATCCCTCAAATGGAACACATCCGCGCTGCCGGCTCTCGATGCGTATTTGGAGTCGACATCCACATATGGCTTCATTATTCTGCATAAGGGCCGCATCGCGCATGAGCGCTATTGGAATGGATGGAATCGAGACACGGGGTATTTTTGGGCCTCGGCGGGCAAGACACTGACCGCGTACTTGGTCGGCGTGGCGGAGAAAGAAGGGAAGCTGGACTTTGATGATCCGTCACGAATGTATCTGGGTGCGGGATGGACGTCGATGTCGGCCGAGCAGGAAACGGCCGTCACCATCCGGCATCAGCTCACAATGACCCCCGGATTCAATGAATTTCATGACGGGTTGAACGGACTTGATTGCGAAACCCCATCCTGCCTGACCTATTTAGCGGCGCCGGGAACGCGCTGGGCGTATCACAATGCCTCGTATTTGCGGCTGATCGATGTGTTGGAAGCGGCCACCGGACAAACCCGGAACCAATACACGGCCACGCATATTCGGAATCCGTTGGGTATGAGCTCGAAAGCCGCTTGGTTTTTGAACGAAGGGAATGTGTTTGTGAGCACCACGCGGGATGCGGCTCGATGGGGATTGTTCATCGAGAATGAAGGACGATGGGATGGACGTCCGGCAGCGATTTCGGAGGCCTACTTCGACGCGATGACGCATCCTTCGCAGACGTTGAACCCGGCGTATGGCTATTTATGGTGGCTCAACGGACAGTCGAGTTATATGCAACCCATCATCCGCCAGGAAACCCAAGGTCCACTGATTCCATCCGCCCCAGCAGATTTGATTGCCGGATTGGGCAAAGACGATAAGAAAATCTACGTGGTTCCGTCGCTCGATTTGGTGGTGGTTCGGCTCGGTGATGAAGGGATTTCAGGCACGTGGGCAATCTCGGGTTATGATGAGGAGATCTGGAAGCGCATCATGGCTGTGATAGAATGATGTCAACTTGACAACTTGTCAAGAAGCACATACATTGAACGTATGAAGACGAAACAAATGACTGTCGGCGAGTTCAAAGCGCAATTTTCTAAAGTGCTGAAGGAGGTCGAGCAAGGGCAATCCATCGAAGTGGTGTTCGGCCGGGCGAAGAAACCTGTGGCCATGCTCACACCGCCTCCCAAACCACCCCGGAAATGGCGGACGGCGGGAGCCTTGGCCCACCATGGTCCCGTGATTTTCGCACCCGATTTCAAAATGACCGATGAGGAACTCATTGGTCTTGGTTGACACTCATATTCTCCTTTGGTGGTTATATGAGCCATCACGATTGCCTCGGTCGATTTTTATGCTGATGAGGGATTCCCAAACACGCGTCCACGTATCCACGGTGAGCCTATGGGAGATTTCCATCAAAGTCGGGCTAAAAAAACTCCTCATTCCGGGACTAAATATCTACAAGTTGATCGAAATGTTGAAAGAGCAGAAGTTCATCATGGTCGACATGAACGGCGAGGATGCGATCTGGTCAATCACCCTCAGCACTGCCCCGCACAAAGATCCCTTCGACCGCATGCTCGCATGGCAAGCCATTTCGAGGAATCTCACGCTGGTGTCCACAGACCCATCCATGGCCGAATTCGAAGGATTCGGTCTGAAGAGATTTGAATTCAACGACACGGATTTTCTACTGAACGAGGAGATCGAGGCGTATAACGCGATGGTCGCTGAGGATTAAACCAATTTTGTTTTCCACGTCCCGCGCTTGAACAAGATCATCGCCATGATTCCGAGGATGGATTCAGCGACCACGATCGACCAGAACACACCGTCTTCCCTCCATCCCAATGAGTTCGCCAGGAAGTAGGCCAGCGGAATTTCGATGACCCAAAACGCGATGAAATTCAGGATGGTGGGTGTTACCGTATCTCCCGCGCCATTGAACGATTGCGCCATCACCATCCCCATCCCGTAAATCAGATAGCCGAGGCAGATGATCTTGAGGCATTTCACGCCCACGGCGATCACTTCGCTGTCGGATGTGAACCAGCTCATCATGTTTTCTGCGAAAATGTAATAACTGATGCCGACCATCACTAAAAACACGGTGTTGATGCCACCACATAACCAGGCGGAATATTCGGCGCGATCGGGGTTGCCGGCGCCTAGGTTTTGTCCGACGAGTGTGGCCGCCGCATTGCTCATGCCCCAGCTCGGAAGCAGCGAAAAGATGAAGATTCGAATGGCGATGGTGTACCCTGCCAATACATTGCTGCCGAATTCAGCTAGGATGCGGATGAGCACGACCCAACTCGCCGTTCCGATCAGGAATTGCCCCATACCGCCCAAGGAGAGTCGGACGAGGGATTTTGCGATGGCCACATCCAATACCCAATCACGTTTGTAGACGGCGATACGGTTGCTGCGTCCGGTGAGCATGTAGAGTTGATACACAACCGCCAAACCTCGTGAGAACGTCGTTGCGATGGCGGCACCGGCGATGCCCATGGCGGGGATGGGTCCGAGGCCGAAAATGAGGATCGGGTCAAGCACGATGTTTAGTGCGTTCGCATAAATGAGCACGCGCATGGAAATGGCCGCATCCCCCGCACCACGGAAGATGGCGTTGATCACGAAGAGAAGCATCACAACGATGTTTCCGCCGAGCATGATGGTGGCGTACAGGTTCAGTTCGGATTGGATTGTCTCCGAAGCTCCCATCCACTTGAGCAATTCCGGCGCATAAAACATGCCGGCGATCATGAAAGGGATGGAGACGGCTGCCGACACGAAGATGCCTTGAACCCCGGCTATGGCGGCGGCATCTTTGTTTCCTTCACCAATGCGACGGGCTACGATGGCGGTGGTACCCATGCTCAAGCCCATGGCGATAGCGTAGAGGATGGTCATCATCCCTTCGGTGAGTCCGACTGCGGCAACGGCCTCGGGACCGAGTTTCGACACGAAAAAGATATCCGCGATGGCGAAGACCGATTCCATCATCATTTCCAGCACCATTGGAATCGACAAAAGCAGGATGGCGCGACGGATGCTTCCCGTCGTGAAGTCGTATTCGTTACCGGCGACCGAGCCCTTGATGTCGGTCCAGAGTGAGGAGGTGCTCAAATGTGTGGAAGCCTTAAAACGTTAAAGCGTGGAAGCGTGGAAGCGGGGAAATGTAAGAATCTGGAATCGGAAATCAGAAATCAGTTATTTTCGCACGTTGCACAAAATTTGCGTGAAGAATTTGTGTATGCGCAATAGTATGCGCATATTCATGCGTATGATACCGATATACGATACCAACGCTCCCAAAAAGCCAACCAATCTGAGCATCAACAGCGATCTATTGCGCCAGGCGAAGGAGTTGGGCATCGGGTTGTCGTCTGAATTGGAAGCGCGGCTGATCGAACGACTTGCGGAGCGTCGCCGGCAAGAGTGGGAGGTCGAGGTGCGCGAGCAGGTGGACATCTACAATGCCTCGGTTGAACAAAACGGCGTCTTCAGCGACGGAGTGCGGGGGTTCTGATGACCTGCCGCGTGTTATTGAATGCCAATCCCGCGACGAAACACCGATATCCCTTTGTGGTGGATCTTCAGCATGCGCACATGTCCAGTTTGCAGACGCGGTTGGTTGCCCCGGTGGTTGAGGTGGGTCGGGCTTGGGCCGTGAACATCAAGGGACTCACCCCGGCCTTGCGAATTGAAGGCAATCCGCATCGCGTCATCATTCCGATGATGGCGTCTGTGCCGTTATCCGTGCTTGGCGTAGAGATTTCGGATGTGCATTTAGACCGCGTCGAGATCCAAGCGGCGGTGGATCGGTTATTAACCGGTTTTTAAGCGTTTAAGCGTTTAAGCGTTGAAGCGTTGAAGAGTGGAAGTGTGGAAATGTAAAGAAGGAAGTGAAAAGTAGGAAGTAGGAAGAAATTGGTATCATCGCACATCGCACATCGCACATCGCACATCGCACATCGCACATCGCACATCGCACAT
>CAYPOI010000016.1:34024-39462 GCA_964412365.1 uncultured Chitinophagales bacterium
GCACATCGCACATCGCACATCGCACATCGCACATCGCACATCGCACATCGCACATCGCACATGTCCAAATCCTTGCTCGACGCCCTATACCGCTACTACCCCAATCCGCATTGCGAGTTGAATTATTCGAATGCGTTCGAGCTGTTGATCGCCACGATCTTATCGGCGCAGTGCACGGATGTTCGGGTGAATATCGTAACCGAAACGCTGTTCAAGAAATACCCGACGATTCAGGCGATGGCGGATGCGGACTTGGCGGAGCTCGAGATGGATGTGAAATCGACCGGCTTTTATCGGAACAAAGCGCTATCCATCAAAGAGACCGCGAATCGGATACTGGATGTGTACGGAGGCGAGGTGCCGAGCACCATGGAGGACTTGTTGACGCTGCGCGGAGCGGCGCGTAAGACCGCGAATGTTGTGCTGGGGAATGCCTTCGGCATCAACCATGGTGTGGTGGTGGATACGCATGTGGGACGCTTGTCGCGTCGATTCGGGCTCACCACGCATGAGGATCCCGTGAAAGTGGAAAAAGACCTGATGCGGCAATTTCCTCAGGAGGAATGGACCAACCTCTCGCATCTGATGATTTTACATGGCCGGGCCGCCTGCAAAGCGCGTTTCTCGCAGGCGCCCGATCATGAAATCTGCAAAACCTTCGGGGTGAATTGCCCCTGCCGGTCTATGCGCGGTCGAGACGCATAACGACTTTGTTGCCTTTGATTTTGGCACGGTTCATCTTGCTGATCACCGTTTGAGCTTCGTCGGATGGGACATCCACCAAGCTGAAGTTCTGCTGCAAGGAGATCTGGCCGATTTGTCCGCCGCTGAGTCCGGTTTCACCGGCAATGGCACCGACGATATCGCCCGGACGCACATTGTGGGTTTTTCCGACATTAACGAACAAGCGGGTCATGCCGGCTTCCATCGCGCCGCGATCGCGTCCACGCGATGGGCCACGGTCGCTGCCTCTGTCGCCGCGATCACTTCCGCGCTCACGTCCACCGCGCTCGAAGCGCTCCGGACGATCGCCACGGTCGAAACGTGGGGCTTCGAATTCTTTGGCTTGCTCGGGTTTCAAAGCGACCTGCATTTTCAAGCACGCTGCCGCGATTTCGATCGGCGAGTAGGTGGTTTCGCCCATCGCTTCGATCATTTCGATGTACGGACGCAAGGCGCCGCCTTCGAGGGTGGCACGGATTTGCCCGATGAATTCATTCGCACGTGATGCCTCTACTTCCTTCACAGAAGGCAAGGTCATCGGCTTGAGGGTGGTTTTCACCATTTTCTCGATGAATCCGATGCGACGGTTACGGAAACCTGCTGCAAAGGTGATGGCGGTGCCGGAGCGACCTGCGCGACCCGTACGACCAATCCGGTGCACATAATATTCTGGATCGTTCGGGATGTCGTAGTTGAACACCACATCAATATCGTCCACATCAATTCCGCGAGCGGCCACATCCGTAGCGATCAACAGATCGAGATCGCCACGACGGAACTTGCCCATCACGGTATCGCGCTGACTCTGCTTCATGTCGCCATGCAACACGTCGCAATCATAGCCGCGGGCGCCGAGGTCTTGAACGAGGATATCGGCTTGCATTTTCGTGTTCGTGAAAATGAGTCCGAGTTTGAAATTCTTCACATCCATGATGCGGCTGATCGCTTCGGTACGCATCGAATCGCGCACTTCAACGATGAACTGCTCGATGTTCGGCGCCGTGGTAACAGTGCGATCGATACGAATTGTCAACGGATCCACCATTTGGCGATTGATGATATCGCGGATGGGGGCTGAAACGGTTGCCGAGAACATCACCGTTTGTGGTTTTTTCGCACAGTATTTCGAGATGTTTTCGATGTCTTCGCGGAAGCCCATGTTCAACATTTCATCGGCTTCATCCAGAACAAACATGGAGAGCTTGGAGATGTCGAGGGTGCGGCGTTCGAGGTGATCGATCACCCGGCCTGGCGTTCCGACCACGATATGCGTGGCGCGCTTGAGGGCTTTGAGCTGGCGGTCGATCGGCTGTCCGCCGTAAACTGGAACAATGTGGATGCCTTTTTTGAACTGACCGAGCTTCATCAGCTCACCGGTGATCTGGATGGCCAGTTCGCGGGTCGGACAAAGTACCAGCACTTGCACGTTGCGGTTTTCTACGTCGATATGCTCGAGCGCGGGAATACCGAATGCGGCGGTTTTACCGGTTCCGGTCTGGGCCTGACCCAACACATCGCGCCCTTCGCGCAGTGCTGGAATACATTCGTGTTGGATAGGAGTGGGGGCTTCGAAGCCCATCACTGTTAGAGCTTGAAGGATTTCGGGGCTGAGGTCCAGCTCCGAAAAAAGAGGAGTCGTCATGATGTTGTTTTATATAGTCGAATGGTACCTGGCATCTCAATTCTCTCGCGTGTTCTGATGCCGGCCTAAAAACAACCCATCTGAAACCGAAAATCCTGTGAAGCAGGAGTAGGGGCGTAAGATACGGATAATTAACGATGTAGCCTAATGATTTCGTATGGTGTGATCCCATTCCATTGTGTTGGGAGGGGTTAGCACCATCTTCTTCTCATGATCCACGGTAGACGCTAACATGAGTTTTCCATCGTCGGTCAGACCCAATTGATACTTGCCCGAATGGGCTTCATCATAGGATGGAAGGGATTCCAAGGTGATGTCGGCAGGGGGTGTACCCGCGGTCAACAATATGACGGCGTCGAATCCGAGATTCCCCATTTCAATTGATTGCCGCATGCTTTCTTGAGATGATTCAATACTTGTTTTCGCAGAAGCCATTTGCGTTGAGATCATGGGTATCGACATCGTATTGTAGGGGATGGTACCCGCTGTCAGAACCATGCCGATGACCAACATATATCGCCCGGATCCATCACGGATTCGCTTCACGGTGGCCTGAAACAGTAAAACGGGTCCTACGAGGTAGAAAAGAATCAATGCGGCCATGCTGAGCCATTGCATTTCGGTCAAGGGAGGTGTTCGGAAACCCATGTCGGACATATTCGCCATTCGTGCAAGTCCTGCAACCACATCCCAAGGTGAGTACGGAGTGGTGGAAAAACCAACGACGTACAGCAGAATGGCCTGAAATACGACAGCATACAAGATGGCGATCAGCCATTCGCTTCGTTCAATTTTGGCGCTCATATTGCACTCCTTCTGAGGTTACGGTTCCGGTGAATTGAATCATGCGTGTATCATCATTTCCTTTTGATCGGTTGGATCGGGCCGTGAAGACGATTCGATCCGCCGTCGATTCCGTGATCTGAACGGTACCATATTGTTCGATTTTTGTCGAATCGATGGCGCCGATGCCCGACCGCATCAGTTCATCAAACCCGACAGTGCCATCGGACTTATTGTAAGCGTCATACAATTCAAGCATGGACAATCGAACCACTGACGTGAGAATACTTTCATCGATGAGTGCCATCGTGGTCTTCATAATCTGATCTGATTGCTTATTGTGCAAATAATTTGTTCATGCGGCTCCGATGCCAGTCAAAAAAAGCAATAGGGTCACAACGATGGGCAGAGACATCTCCCGGAAAGACGTTTCGCGGATGGATGTCCAAGCAATCCAAGCGGTAGCTGCCATGCAAGCGATGAGGCTGATCCAGGCGGCGGTCCACAAACCGGAACCGGAATCTGCAATCGTAAATAGAAAGACTGTAATCGCCACAGGAATGGCAATCACGAGGATAGACCTTAGGTTAGGCATAGGTGCTTATGTTTTAGACCTTTGAAGGTAGACTTTAAAACATACTACAATAAATGCGATTAAACCAAATGATGATGTAGCCCACTCGTCGCACCTCGCACATCGCGCGAATGTTAAACCAACTTATCCGGATTCTTCGGCGCGATCTCCATCTTTTGGGCGAAATAGTCACAAAAATCCCTCATGTCTCCCGCGATTCGCTCATCGGTGGTGCTTCGCTGCAAGGTATCGGCCATGCTGAGCAGGGTTTCGTGGAAAAAGATTTTCATTTCATCGACGGTCATGTCTTTGGTCCACAGATCCAGACGAAGAGTATCTTTTTTCTGATGGTCCCATAGCGCCAATATCATCGCCCGGCAAGCGGTGACGCCTTCCAGGCCTCCATCTTCGGCTTCCCATTCGATATCGGTTGGGAATTTGGATTCGTCGAGGGTGACGTTGATGCGAATTTGTTTAGTGCTCATTTACTTGCTCGAATAAGATGGTAACGGGTAACAGGGTAAGGGGTAAATAAGAGACGAAGGGATGAAAAGATAAAAAGATGAAATGGACGGCGGTCTACGGCCTACGACCCACGGTCTACGAACAGAATTTCGTCAGTTTATCCACCACGTTCCGGAAATCGCCGGGGAGTTCGGAGTCGAAATGAACCGTTTCGCCCGAACGCGGATGCACGAATCCCAATGTCTTGGCATGCAGGCATTGCCGACCCAAGGACTGAAACAGATTATCGAACATAGCTTTGCGTGAACCGGTGTTCGAGCCGAAGCGAACAGAGTCGCCACCATACATCCGATCTCCGAAAACCGGAAACCCATGATGCGAAAAATGGATGCGTATCTGATGCGTGCGCCCGGTTTCCAACCACACATCCACCAAAGCCAAGTGATCGAAATAGGTCAATACTTTATAGTGAGTGATCGCGTGTTTTCCATCCTCATCCCCAATCACAGCCATTTTCTTCCGGTCGTTGCGTGAGCGACCGATATTTCCGGTGAAGGTACCTTCGGCGGGCGGATGTCCCCAAACCACGGCCTGATAATGCCGCTGCAGATTGTGCTTCGCGAATTGCGCCGAGAGTTTGGCATGCGCCACATCATTTTTTGCGACCACCATCACGCCAGACGTGTCTTTATCTAACCGGTGCACGATGCCTGGACGAATCGATTCCTCATCGGGTTCTGACAACGAGTCGACATGATGAAGCAAGGCGTTGACCATTGTTCCGGTCCAGTTTCCAAACGCCGGATGCACCACCATCCCCGCCGGCTTATTCAAAATCACGATGTCGTCGTCTTCAAACAGGATATTGAGCGGGATGTCTTCCGCCACGGCTTCCGGTGGTGGCGGCTTGGGAAGCGTGATGTCGATCACATCCCCCGCCAGCACTTTATGGGATGCGTTACGCACAACCCCATTCACCAGCACATAGCCGGCTTTGATGCCTTCTTGCACTTTGTTGCGGGTCGCATTTTCGATGAACTGCGTGATGTAGACATCCAACCGCTGGTTTTCGGCATAGCCTGCGGGGACAATCAATTGAATTCGGGTGACGTCGGTTTCTTGCACCCCCTAAGATACCGCCATCGGGTGTATTTTAACCGACCTATGATGCTCACGCTCCTTTTGCTGTTTCAATTGCTGGATGATCCCTCACTCGGACATCAAAACCAATTTCCACTCTATGCGAAATCG
>CAYPOI010000016.1:39562-41187 GCA_964412365.1 uncultured Chitinophagales bacterium
TGGAAAAACAGACCATCGAACTGGTGATGGGGGCGCACATCCCCACATCCTCCGGTCGATTGACCATCAGCTTCTCGGAAGATCTGTCATACAATGCGGCCGACTTCACGATTGGCGTGAGGTGGACCCCGGAACAAAAAAAATGATCCGGGGTTCACTCACACAACTACTCGTTAAGAGCGACCAGCATAGATACGGGCCGCCATTCAATCCGGATCGATTCCGGAGTCGATGGTGGCCTGTTCTTTGATCATTTCCTCGTAACGGTCGCCATAGATGTCGTACATCACTTTGGCACGGAATTCTTTGGCTAAACGGAAAGCTTCCTCTTCACCGTATTTCTTGACACTCCACTGGCGGTTTTTGATTTCGCCTTTGCGTGGTGACCAAGTCACTTGGAAGTACACCGACGTGGTGTCGTTTTTGTTCTGCTTGACGGTACGGCTCACCCCGATGATGCCCGATTTGTTGCGGCGATCATGGGTTACCAATCTGCGATTCGGCTTCTCCGGCAGATTGTGCGCGTTCGCATAAAGAATGTCGCGTTCTTTTTTAGCGAATTTGAGAGCCCGATCTTTCGTGCCGTATTTGCTATCAGAGAACAGCCTGGAATAGGTTCTGCCTTGACGGTAAATACGAACATACCAACCATGGGTTCCTTTGGCATCAATACGCGAGATGCCTTTCAGATCCGGATTTCTTGGTCTTCTTCCCACTTGAATCCTCACACTTAAAATATATAGTTAACAAACATTGATCACACGACCTTAGACCGATTTTACGGCTTACAGTTCCCAAATCCAACCCTTAAGCAGGTGGCACCCAGCTTTTTGACTGATTCCGGATGACCTCTCCGATCCGGTCCCAGGCAATACGCTCTTGTTTCATCGTGTCGCGATGCCTCAACGTTACGGTTTGATCTGTCAAACTGTCGAAATCTACGGTTATACAGAATGGTGTTCCCGCTTCGTCGAGCCGTCTGTACCGTTTTCCGATAGACCCCTTCTCATCGTATTGGACGTTCATGTCTTGCGACAGATCGCCCTCGATTTTCCTGGCTATCTCGGTCAGTTCAGACTTTTTCATCAGCGGAAAGACTCCAGCGGTGATGGGGGCTAATTTCGGGTGCATTCTGAGCACCGTCCTGACTTCCGACGATCCTTCCTTCTCGCCGGCGACTTCTTCCTCGTGGTAAGCATCACAAAGCACCATCAAAACGGTGCGATCCAACCCTACTGACGTTTCTATTACATAAGGAACATAACGCTCTTGACTGACACTATCAAAGTATTCCAGCTTTTTCCCGCTGAATTTTTGATGTTGACTTAAATCAAAGTCTGTTCGGTTGTGAATGCCTTCAATTTCCTGCCAACCGATCGGGTAGTTATACTGGATATCCACCGCCGATTTGGCATAATGGGCCAGTTTATCGGGTGGATGGTTTGCAAAACGAAGGTTTTCCGGACGGATGCCGTTTGACACATGCCATGCCATCCGCTTCTCTTTCCAAGCCTCATATGAGGCATCATCCGACCCTGGCTTTACAAAATATTGCATTTCCATTTGCTCAAATTCGCGCATCCGGAAGACGAATTGGCGAGCCACCACTTCGTTACGAAACGCTT
>CAYPOI010000017.1:0-13414 GCA_964412365.1 uncultured Chitinophagales bacterium
CAACCACGCGCCGTTGATGTCGGCCTTGGAAGCCGGTGTGATCCGGGTGACCGATGCTGAATTGGGCGCCCAGTTTTATGCGGTGAGCGGTGGATTCGTGGAAGTCAAAGCCAACGACGTGGTGGTATTGGCCGAAGCGGCCGAAGCCAGCGAAAAAATTGATGTGGCCCGTGCCGAGGCGGCCTTAAACCGTGCGAAAGAACGCCTGGCAAACCGCACTTCGGATATTGACCAGATCCGCGCCGAAGCGGCTCTGAAGCGGGCGTTGAATCGTTTGAGTGTGGCCGGCGCCCGGTAAAAAAGATTTTACTGGAATAGAGGTTATGTGGGTTCGTAACGAGCCCTGTATATTTCCGATAGGTAAATGAAATGTAATTGGCTAAGTTGAAGTCAATCATCTCGCTATTGGAGTATCCTCATGATTGCACGTGCTAGCCTCATTCTGATACTTACACTCGCATCCTGCACCCGAACCAGCGGCTTTAATGAAGACGTTCGAGGTCATTTAAACGGCAGAGTGATTGGATGTGGAGACTTTTCAATCGCCGTTGGAAGCGAATCGGACGATGAATTTGTCGTGATCAACGGAGTTACAGAGGAATTACTTCCGACCGAAGACGTCCACATCTACGATATAATGAATGCCAAGAATCTCGATGTTCGCTACGATCGCTTGGTGAAAACAGATCCGGATCGCGAAGGGTTTTATCTCCACTATTGCAACGATGCCTTAATGCTTGATCCTGGCCACATTACAGAGCGATGGACCCCCAAATCTGGAAAACTTGTCATAGGTCGTACTGAAATTGTACAAGTGCACTACGGAAGTCGCTACACGATCTCGTTTTCGCTTGAAAACGCCGTGTTCACCCGAGGCACGGAGCAAATCCACATCAAAACATTGCGATTGAATTCCGTTGATGTAGGTTGGTTGCCGGGGTAAGATTCACTTTGGAGCTTAGATTTCGTAGTCGGGACAAACATTTCGTCATTTATGAATCATTCATCCATCCTTTTCCCATTCGGCTTTTTACGTCTGCTTAGAATCGTATCGGCGTGAATAACCTTCCGTTTCATGTCATCACGAAGCCCATCGGACCGATCTGCAATCTGGATTGCGAGTATTGCTACTATCTGAAGAAGCAAGAACTGTATCCGGAAACCCGCTCGTTCAAGATGACCGATGAGGTCTTGAAGACATACACCCGGCAATACATTTACGCCCAACCGCCCGATGCGGCAGAGGTGAACTTCACCTGGCAAGGTGGTGAACCCACACTCATGGGGTTGCCGTTCTTTAGAAAAGCGCTGGAGTATCAGCAACACTTCGCCCGTGGCGGGATGCGGATCACGAACTCGTTTCAGACTAATGGAACCCGTTTGGATGATGATTGGGCTCGATTTTTCAAGGAAAACCAATTTCTGGTGGGCATCAGTATTGACGGTCCGGAAGAGATTCATGATGAATTTCGACCTGATAAAGGCGGAAACGGTTCCTTCAAACAGGTGATGCAGGGATTGGAGCTTCTCAAAAAACATGAGGTCATGTTCAATACGCTCACCTGCGTGCAGTCGGCTAATGCGTCCTATCCCGTGAAAATCTACAACTTTCTCAAAACGATCGGATCCACGCATTTGCAGTTCATCCCCATCGTTGAGCCGGAGGCGGATGGTGCCGTGAGCTACCGGAGCGTGAATCCGAAGCAATATGGCACGTTTCTGACGGGGGTGTTCAACGAATGGCTCAAACAGAAAGACATCGGCAGAATCTTTGTCCAAGATTTCGATGTCACCTTGAGCATTCTCGCTGGGTATCCTTCACCCATTTGTGTGCATGCGGAGACATGCGGACATGCCATGGCGGTTGAACATAACGGAGATATCTACAGCTGCGATCATTTTGTGATGACGGACCACAAACTGGGTAACATCACGACCGGCCACTTGAAGTCGATGCACGATAGCGAACAGCAAACACAATTTGGGCTGAACAAATGGGACACACTCCCAGCGTATTGCCGGACATGCTCCTATGTAAGTGTATGCAATGGCGGGTGCCCGAAAGACCGGATATTAAAAACTCCGGATGGTGAACCTGGGCTGAATTATCTCTGCGATGGGTACAAGACGTTCTACGCCCATTCCTTTCCCGTTTTCCGGAAAATGCGCATCGCATTGGAGCGTTAGCACTAGCTCACCAACCCGTGCGACCACGTCTGGGGGTTGTTCCTGTCTCGGCTTCTTCCGCTTCAAGCACATATCCCATTGGCGGTTCGAAGCCTTCCATACTCCACGGACAGTCTTCGCTGTTGATGCAGCCCATGATGAATTTCCCGACGATCGGAAGGGCGGCTCTGGCGCCCTGACCGATATACGTGTCGCTCGGGAACCGAATGCGGCGGTCTTCGCCTCCAACCCAAGCACCCATGGCGATATGCGGCATCACGCCGAGGAACCAGCCATCCTTGTTGCTGCTGGTGGTTCCGGTCTTGCCAGCCACATCCTGATACACTCCCATGCCGCGTAAGCGAGCACCGGTGCCATACCCCCAATCTCCACCGCGGATCGCGCCACGCATCATGTCGATCAATGTGTAGGCGGTTTCCGCGGAAATCACTTCCTGCCTCGATTCCGGGTAAAATTCGATAAGCATGTTTCCATTGCGGTCTTCAATCCGCGTCACACCGATCGGTTCGATATGAACGCCCTGATTGGCGAAGGTGGCATAGGCGCCGGTCAATTCCATCAGACTCACTTCTGCCGTTCCCAAAGCAACGGCCGGAACCACTTGCATGGGGGAATGGATGCCCATGTTTTTTGCCATATCCACGATTTTACGTGCCGCAGGCTGTAGTTCTTCGAGCCTGTTGGTGCCGGGAACGCCCGCCAGAATAGGAAGGAGGCGTACGGTCACGTTGTTGTTGCTTCGCGCTAAGGCCTCGCGCAAGGAAATCATTTCGGGTCCGGAACTGGACGATGCGTCGCGCGGATTCCACACTTTTCCCGCACGGTCCACAAAACTGGTAGGGTACCGCGACACCATGAAATCCGGTTTGTACCCATTGTCGATGGCTACGGCATATACGAACGGCTTGAAGGTGGATCCAGCCTGGCGCCGCGACATCGTGACCTGATCGAACTGATATTTGCTGTAGTTCGAGCCTCCGACATACGCGAGGATGTGTCCGTCGCGAGGGTCGATGGCCAGGAAACTGGCTTCCAGCCGCGTCCGAGTGCGTTTGATGGCATCCACAAACGCTGGAATCGCCTTCAATGAATCCATCACATGTTCGCGAGAGGATCCACTCGCTACGGCCGTCTTGAATTCTTCGGATTCGCGGATGAAACTGTCCAGGAAGCCCGGATAGGCTGTCCATAACCGATTCATATACGATCCGCCCCGCGTTGTCCATTCCCTTTGGAAGGAGGATTGCAAGGTGTCGAGCTGAGATTGCACGGCCGCCTCGGCGATTCTTTGCATCCGGGAATCGACGGTCGTGTAGATCTTGAGTCCGTCTCGATACAAATCGTACCCGTTGCGCTCCACCCAATCTTGGATGTTCTGACGCACATATTCCCCGAAGTACCTCACCTTCCGACTGGCCACATTCGGGGGCTGGTAATCCAATTCGATGGGCTTGGCCACTTCTTCCTCATACTGCTCAAGCGTGATGTGGCCACGCGTGTACATCCGCGACAGCACGGTGTTTCGGCGTCGGGTCGATGTTTCGGGACGCAAACGCGGATTATATGCGAAAATGGCATTCAACGACCCGATCATCGTTGCCGCCTCGTTGATGTTCAGTTGGGATGCGGGTTTATTGTAGTGTGTGCGGGATGCGGACTCGATTCCAAATGCCGAATTACTGAATTCCACGGTATTCAGGTACATCTCGATGATTTCCTGCTTGGTGTAGCTTCGCTCCAACTGTATGGCGGTGATCATTTCTCGCAGTTTTCGGATCACACTCACTTCTTTTCCGATCTTCCGATACAGGTTGCGTGCCAACTGCTGGGTGATGGTAGACCCGCCCTGCATGTTTCCTCTCAGGATATGATAAGGAACCGCCAATGTGCGGAACAGATCGATGCCCCAATGGTCGTAGAAGCGGTGGTCTTCGGTGGAGACCAATGCGTTCACCGCATGCGGCGAAATATCATGAAAACGAACCACCGTGCGGTTTTCGGTGAAAAAGCGGTCCAACGTCACCCCATCACGCGACAAAATCAACGATGCGTTGTCGGTACGTGGATTTTCGAGCTCTTCGAACGTCGGCAATCCCTGCATCAGATAGGCAAGGAACATGAGCATGAGCAGGATGATCACACCGATGCTCATGCCAACGATTCGCCAAAACGGATCATTGGTTTTTTTCACGGGTTTGGATGCCGATGCCTTCGCTTTTTTTTCAGCCATGACCTGATGCCGGTAAACCGGGTCGTTCAGATATCTTTCTTCATCAATCATTCGGTGATCGCAGTGAATTGGTGGTTTCGGCTATCCCATTCAACGACTCGCACGCGGCCGTTGGTATGCATCAGAACGGTTCTCGTCCGATAAAAGGCTCCGGCGTTAAGATACTCACCCTTGATTGTTTTCACATGACGGATGTCGTGATGATGCCCGGCGATGACCACATCCGCCCAACCATTTTCAAGGGCTCTTTCCGCCCATCGATCGAGGGTTTCGGTATCATCGGCTACCGGCTTGCGCTTTCTCTGCCACCTGGAAAACCATCGCATGATACCCAATGCCCACTCAAACGGAAGCAAAAAACGGTAGATCCTCACAAAATCCGGATGACGCAAGATGCGATGGAACATGGGTCGGGGTAGGGCGAAGACCGGATCTCGAAGCCCATCGCCATGCAGAATCAGAGCACGTTTTCCATCCAAATCCACAAACTCCTGCTCATGTCGGATGTCGAATCCTTCGTCTGAGAGTAGTCCCAGCATCCAATTGTCATGGTTCCCAGTGATGCTCAGCACAGAGCCATGCTCATCCGCATAGGTTTTGACGGCTTTCCGGAATTTGAGCGCATAAGGTGGTTTTTGATTCGGGTACTCCATCCAATAATCGAACAGATCTCCATGAAAGATCAATCGGATGCGGTTCGAGGCGCAGTATCTCACCAGTTCGGCGGCATCGTGCTCAAGGGCGGCGTTCGTGGCGTCGTCGAAGCCGCCCAAATGGGTGTCCGCCAGAAAAACCGTCTTATTTGGTGCGATTGACGACAAAATGCAGGAATTGGTCGAGTGTGGTTCGTGCTTCGCCTTCGGGAAACTCCAACAGAATGGCCCGGGCTTCATCGGCGATGGCTTTCATCCGCTCACGGGTCTGTTCCACTCCCTTGTGCTCGAGTACGAAATCGATCACTTGTCGGACCTGCTCCGGTGTTTTCTTCTCATTTTTGAACACGCGACGAATCGCCAACCGACGTGTGAGGGATGTGTTTTGTAAGGCGTAAATCATCGGAAGCGTCATCTTTCCTTCCAGGATGTCGTTTCCGACCGATTTTCCGGTGACATTCGTCTCGTAATCGAACAAATCGTCGCGGATCTGAAACGCGATGCCGACCGCCTCCCCGAACGCCCGCATCCGTTCCCAAACAGCGGGATCATCGGAGGTGGAGATGGCGCCGCATTCGCAACAGGCCGAAATGAGACTGGCCGTTTTTCCGGAAATCACCTTGAAATAGCGCTCCTCGTTCATGTTCTGAAGCTTGGAGGCCTTCAGCTGCCGCAATTCACCTTCGCTCATGCGTTTGACGGCGGTGGACAACACTTTGAGCAGGGCGAATTCGTCCCGATCGAGCGCCACCAAAAGACCTTTCGCAAGCAAGAAATCACCCAACAGCACCGCCGCTTTGTTTTTCCAAATGTAGCTGATGCTCAGGAACCCGCGTCGTTCATCGGCTTCATCCACCACATCGTCGTGAATAAGAGTAGCGGTATGAAGCAGTTCGATCATCGTGGCAGCCACATAACTGCGTTCGGTGATCTCGCCACACAAACGGGCGCAATGGAACACCAACGACGGACGCACTTCCTTTCCCTTCGTGCGCAACAGATACCGCATCATTTGATCGAGCAAAAAAACGTCGGTACGTGTCGCTTTCTTGAAATAGGTGCGGAACGAGGAGAGATGTTCGGCGATGGGCTTCTGTATGTCGTCTAATGAAACGGATTTGGTCACGTTGTGGCGGGTTTTTATCGGAATTCTGTGCAAATTACGGCGCTATTCAAAACATAATACAAGACTAGGTGAAATCGATTAAAAAAATAGGGGTGTTTACCAGTGGGGGTGACTCACCAGGGATGAACGCGGCCGTCAGAGCCGTCGTTCGAACCGCACGGTACAATGATTTGCAAGTGGTCGGAATCCGTTATGGCTACCAGGGAATGATCCGGGGCGATTTCGTGGATATGGACAGCACGTCGGTCTCCAACATCATCCAACAGGGTGGCACGATCCTCAAATCGGCACGTTCCGAAGAGTTTCGCACCGCTGAAGGCCGGGCCCAAGCCGCCGCGAATGTTCGTGCCCATGGCATCGACGCGGTGATCGGAATCGGAGGGGATGGGACCTTTCAAGGCGCCACCCGACTCAATGAGGAACATGGCATCATGGTGATTGGTATTCCCGGCACCATCGACAACGATTTGAGCGGAACCGATGAGACGATCGGCTACGATACGGCCCTGAACACCGCGATGGAAGCCATCGACAAGATCCGCGACACCGCCGACGCCCACGAGCGTCTGTTCCTGGTGGAAGTGATGGGGCGCGAAGCCGGCTTCATCGCACTGGAAACCGGAATCGCAGGTGGAGCCGAGCTCATTTTGCTTCCCGAAGCGCTCACCGAGATCGCCGACATCAAAGCCTCGCTTGCCGAAGTGTTCCGCGCCCAACGACGTAGCAGCCTTGTGGTTGTGGCCGAAGGGGATGAGACCGGCGGCGCTTACAAACTTGGCGAACAATTGAAAGAAGATTTCGGCAAATACGAGATGCGCGTGTGCATTTTGGGACATATCCAGCGCGGGGGTCAGCCTACAGCCCGAGACCGTGTCTTGGCCAGTCGCCTCGGTGCCGCGGCCGTTCAAGCCCTGTTAGACGGCCACACCAATGTGATGGTAGGCGTGATCGACAATTCGATCCGCATTTCCCCTATCAATACGGTCTGGTCTAAGAAAAAAAGTATCAATTACGAGCTTCTCGAGCTCGCCAAAATCTTAAGCTGATGAGTATCCGTTGTGATGTGGGCGCTACGACCCCATTTTTGTCGTCGGAAGCGCTGAAATCCGCCCATTCGCGTGTCGATGCGGCATTTCTTGATCTGAAACAGGGCACAGGCAAAGGACCCGAATGGCTCGGATGGCGCCGGATCCTGGCTTCGCCGGATGATGCGCTTCTGAATGAGCTCGATTCCCTTGCCGCCACCATCCGCAAAGAAGCGGATGTCTTCATCGTATGCGGAATCGGCGGATCCTACTTGGGTGCGCGTGCCGTCATCGAGGCGTTGGGTCCGTTTTTCGGCTCCAATGGCCCGGAAATCATTTATGCCGGACATCAGATGAGCGGACGCTATCTGAACGAGCTCGTGCGCCATTTGGAAGGCAAGCGTGTGTGGATGAACGTGATCTCGAAATCGGGCACCACCACCGAAACGGCGCTTGCGTTCCGTGTGCTCCGCCAATGGATGAACACCGCGTATGGTGAGAAGGTGGCCGCATCCCGCATCATCTGCACCACGTCCGAACGTGGTGGCGCTCTGAATAATGTGATCGATGCGAACGGTTATCGCAAATTCGTGCTTCCGGATGATGTGGGAGGTCGGTTTTCCGTGCTCACGCCCGTCGGATTGCTACCTATCGCCGTGGCTGGAATCGATATCCGCGATTTGTTTTATGGCGCGGTTCAATCCTACAATGATTCGGAAGCCGGCAGGGGGGATGTGGTCTCCTACGCCTCCACTCGTTTGGCATTGTACGAAGCCGGCTTTCGCGTAGACGTTCTTGCAAGCTTCGAACCCGAACTGAAAGCGTTCGGCGGATGGATGCAGCAGCTGTTCGGCGAGAGCGAAGGCAAAGAGCACAAAGGATTGTACCCTGCGGTTCATGGCTATTCCACCGATTTGCACAGTCTCGGACAGATGGTGCAGGATGGAGTTCGGAACATCATGGAGACCTTTTTGGTGCTCGATGAGAGCGCGCACTCTTTGGTATTGAAGTCGGAAGAGGTGGACTTCGACGGTTTGAATTATCTTACCGGCAAAACCATGCACGAGGTCAATACGAAAGCATACGAAGGCACCAGGCAGGCTCACATCGAAGGCGGTGTGCCTGTGATCAGCATCCATTTGGACCGCCTGAACGCATCCAATCTGGGCTCGTTGATCTATACTTTCGAGTTGGCCACCGGTCTGTACGGATATGCGCTCGGCGTGAATCCGTTCGACCAACCGGGTGTGGAAGCCTATAAGAAAGCCATGTTCCGACTCTTAGGAAAACCTTGATGCAGGATCTTCGATACATCGCCCTCGCCGGAAACATCGGCGCCGGAAAATCATCCCTCACCGGGTTGCTGTCCAAGCATTTCAAGTGGGAAGCCTATTACGAATCGGTGGATGACAATCCGTACCTGCCTGATTTTTATGAGGATATGCGTCGATGGAGTTTCAATCTTCAGATCTATTTCCTGTCGTCACGCTTCCGCTCCATGAAACGGATGCTAGGAGTGGAGCGCAATTTCATCCAAGATCGGACCATCTATGAGGATGTCGAGATCTTCGCGAAAAACTTGTACGAAATGGGTTTGATGAGCGAGCGCGATTTCGCGAACTATCAATCCTTGTTCACGGAAATGAGCGAATATCTGCGTCCACCTGATTTGCTGATCTACCTTCGGGCGGAAGTGCCCACTCTCGTCAAGCAGATTCAGCAACGGGGCCGTGCCTACGAGAATTCCATCCGAATCGACTATCTGGAAAGCCTGAACGGGTTGTACGAAGGGTGGATCGACCGGTACCCGTATGAGAAACTCATTATCGAAACCGATAATCTGGACTTTGTCAACAACAAGGAACATCTCGGACAGGTCATTTCATTGATCGAGCAGAGATTGTTCGGTCTCTTTTCCTGAGGCTTGATAGAGACCGGATTTTGCCCTAATTTTACAGGCTTAAAATCTGTTCAATGCTGAAGTTTAAAATCAATGAGATAGAGGAAGGGGAATCGGTACAGGATGTCACTGTCGCTGCCGAAGAACTTGCCTTGGGTCTTGATTCCGCCGATCGGTTCAGGGTTGTGGTCACGTTCAAACGTTCGCGAACCATGATCGAAGCCCGCATTTTGGTGGAAGGAGACCTCATATTGATTTGCGACCGCTCGCTCGAGCCGTTCACATTCCCTACGGAAGGGGTGTACACGGTCTTGTTCAAGCCGGATGTGACAGACGAAACCGAAGATGATCAAGTGGCCCTGCGCCGGTTGAACATCGCCTCGAACCTACTGGACCTCACCCGTGATGTCCGCGATACCCTTTTGCTCACCGTCCCGATTCGTAAATTGCACCCGCGGTTTATGGATGAAAACGGTGACGAAATTCCGTTTGAAACGCCTTATGCCGACGAATCGAAAACCGATCCACGCTGGGACGCTCTGAACTTGCTGACTTCCAACCATCAGAAGAATTAACTCCATCCATGCCTAATCCAAAACGCCGCCATTCCAAACAACGCACTGCAACCCGCCGTGCTCATCACAAGCTTGCTGATGTGGAAGTGGCTACGTGCACCAATTGCAGCGCTCCGCATCAATTCCACCATGCTTGTCCGTCTTGCGGCCATTACCGTGGTCGTCAAGTGATTGATGTCGCTGCCGCCAAAGCTTAACCAAACCTATCCGTTTATGTCCCTGAAGATCGCTGTTGATGCCGCCGGAGGAGATCACTTCCCGCATAATCCTGTTCAGGGCGCCATCGACGCCGTAACCGAACGCGACGACCTGCATATCCTGCTGGTCGGACCCGAAGACATGGTTCGATCCGCTCTCGCGGAAAAGGGCTACAACGGCGATCGGATCACGGTTGTGAATGCGCCTGAGGTGATCGGCATGGATGATTCCGTGCAATCGATCAAAACCAAGCCGCAATCATCGATTGTGATCGGACTGGGCATGCATGCCCAAAAACAGTGTGATGCCTTTGTGAGCGCCGGACATACCGGTGTGCTGCTTGCGGCATCCGCGGTCATTCTGGGTCGTCTTCCGGGAGTTCTGCGTCCAACGATCTCATCGGTTTACCCCACGATCAAGGGCTTCCGCATCATGGTTGATGTGGGTGCCAACTTGGAAGTGAAGCCCGAAATGTTGTATCAGTTCGCCCTGATGGGTGAAGTGTATGCGAAAAACGAGATGGGCATCACCCATCCACGCATCGGACTTCTCAATGTGGGTGAAGAAGAGGAAAAGGGAACTGAAACTCTTCGCAAAGCTCACGAGTTGCTCAAGACCCATCCGAGATTTGTCGGTAACCTCGAAGGTCGCGACATTCTTGCCGCCCAAGCCGACGTGTTCGTCTGTGACGGGTTGGTTGGCAATCTCATTCTCAAATTCGGAGAATCCATCCCCGAAGCGATCCAACATCTCGTTGGAGAAGCCATCGCCAAGCAAGGGCTCACGCCCGAGCAGGTGAAGCCGGTGATGGGCGTTCTCAAACAAGCGTTCGCGCCATTCGATTATCAAGCCGTAGGCGGCGTACCGTTCCTCGGCGTGAACGGCGTCAGTTTCGTAGGTCATGGTGGAAGCACCCCATTGGCTATTAAAAACATGATTTTCAGAGCGGCTAGCATGGTCCAAAACCATGTGAACGACAAGATCGTCGCGGCTCTCAGCTAATCCAATTCTATCGCATGACTCATTCCGTGAAAGCGAGGATCACCTCCGTCGGTCACTATTTGCCTGATGATGTGCTGACCAACGCGGACCTTGAAAAACTGGTGGATACCAATGACGAATGGATCACCAGCCGCACGGGGATCAAAGAACGCCGCATCTTGCGCGATCCCGCGAAAGCCACCTCGTTCATGGCTACGGAAGCCGCCAAAGAAGCTCTCGCATTGCGTGGTATGGATGCCTCCGACGTGGATTGCATCATCGTCGGAACCGTCACTCCTGATTATATGTTCCCTTCTACCGCATGTCTGGTTCAGAAGCGCATTGGCGCGACAAAGGCGTTCGCGTATGATTTGTCGGCCGCGTGTTCCGGATTTCTGTATGCCCTCACGACCGGTGCGATGATGATCGAATCGGGACGATACAAGAACGTGTTGGTGATCGGGGCGGACAAGATGTCGGCCATCATCGATTACACCGACCGCGCCACATGCATTATTTTTGGTGATGGTGCCGGTGCGGTTCTGCTCGAACCCACCACCGATGGCAATGGCATTCAGGATTTCATTCTCACAACTGATGGCGATGAAGACGAGCTCTTGTTTCAAAAAGGGGGTGGCAGTCTCTATCCGGCTTCGCACGAGTCTGTCGACAACAACTGGCATTGTCTAAAGCAAGACGGCAAGACCGTATTCAAAAAAGCGACAGAGGCCATGGCCGATATTTCCGTCGCCTTGATGAAAAAATGCAATCTGACTGCAGATGATATCGCTTGGCTCGTACCCCATCAAGCAAATCTCCGAATCATCGATGCCACCGCCCGTCGTATGGACTTGAGCACCGACAAAGTGATGGTGAACATCGCCAAATACGGCAACACCACCGCCGGAACCATTCCTTTGTGCTTGTACGATTGGAAGGACCAACTCAAACCGGGCGACAATGTGATTTTGACCGCGTTTGGCGGTGGATTCACAGCCGGTGCCATCTACCTCAAATGGTGATCTGATGACCAAAACCGCGTACATATTTCCAGGTCAGGGTTCGCAATCCGTCGGAATGGGCAAGCACCATTTTGAAACGAATTCCACGTTCAAAGCGCTGATGAGTCGTGCAAACGACATTCTCGGGTATGATTTGAGCGCGATCATGTTCAATGGCCCGGAAGAGACCCTTCGTCAGACCGAGCACACCCAGCCGGCGATTTTTGTTCATTCCGTGGCATTGTTCAAAGCCATCGATGAGTACGCCGACATGGTGGCCGGACACAGTTTGGGCGAATTTTCGGCCTTGGTGGCCTGTGAAGCCGTTGCCTTTGAAGACGCGCTTCGCATTGTGCGTCGTCGTGGACAATTAATGCAAGATGCCGGTTCACACAATCCCGGAACTATGGCGGCCGTAATCGGTATGGACGATGCGGTTGTCGAAGAGATTTGTGCCAACGCATCCAAACAGACAGGCAAAACCGTGGTCGCCGCGAATTACAATTGCCCTGGTCAAGTGGTGGTTTCCGGTCACGAAGACGCTATTGATGCCGCCATCGTGATGTTGAAAGAAGCGGGATGCCGCATCGCCAAAAAACTTCCGGTCTCTGGCGCGTTTCATTCTCCGCTGATGCGTCCTGCATTCGAAGGACTTCAGGAACGTCTCGAATCGTTGCGCATCGACATCCCCCGTTGTCCGATCTATAGCAATTTCACGGCTCAGGCCACCACCGATCCTGAAACGATCCGCCAAAATCTGCTTTCCCAGCTGATGAATCCGGTCCGTTGGACACAAACATTGCATGCGATGGATGCCGATGGGGCCACATCGTTCGTGGAAGTGGGTCCGGGTAACGTGTTGCAAGGCTTGGTGAAACGAACATTGCCTGAAGCAACTGCTTCGGGTTTCGCATAAGGATATCCATCATGAGTTTTTCACTAGACGGTAAATCGGCACTGGTCACCGGCGCTGGACGCGGCATCGGGAAATCCATCGCCCTGTATCTGGCGAAAGCCGGCGCGAACGTGGCCATCACCTATTCGAGAAGTGAATCGGCAGCGAAAGAAGTTCAAGCCGAAATCGAAGCCTTGGGACGCAGCGCCCTGATTTTTCAAGCGGATGCGGCCGATGCGAAACGCGCCGAAGAAGTGGTAGCTGAAGTGGTTGCCAAATGGGGTTCCTTGGACATCCTCGTCAACAACGCCGGCATCACCCAAGACACGCTGATCATGCGCATGAGCGAGCAGCAATGGGATGATGTGATCAACACGAATTTGAAAAGCGTGTTCAACTATTCGAAAGCGTCCGTCAAGCCGATGATGAAACAGCGCAAAGGCTCGATCATCACCATCGGCTCGATCGTGGGTGTTTCAGGTAGCGCCGGACAAACCAATTATGCGGCCTCCAAAGCGGGTATCATCGGGTTCAGCAAATCACTAGCCAAAGAATTAAGCTCGCGCAACGTGAGAGTGAATGTGATCGCACCGGGGTATATCGCAACGGACATGACCGACAAACTGCCTGAAGCCACCCTCAG